>CALMEH010000220.1 GCA_937863115.1 uncultured Acidobacteriota bacterium | reverse complement strand
CTTCAAAACTGTCTTGATCTTGTTGATTAAAGTGATGACGATACCAACCGCCAAGACTCATCCAACGAGTCGGGAAAATACGCGCTCCGATTAATCCTTCCATCGGGGAGTTTTCAAACGCATTCGGCGTTCTTCCGCCGACATATTGCGTTGTCTTGAATTCCATAATCGGTTGGAAATATTTGTTCACCGGTAAATCAACACCGATACCTGCAATCACTTCGTCAGGTCTGTCTAACAAAGTAAATTCGCCGCCCGGGAATTGACCTTTGATGCTACTGTTATAGATGTAGCCCAAGTTTGCCGAAACATTAATCCATTTACGAAGACGTGCATCGCCGAAAAGGACGACACCGATGTCTCCGATACTTCCACCCGCGCTTGCGCCGCGTTGAAGTTGATTAAAGCCGCTGAAGTCATCACCTTGGTCAGCATAGAAGCGGTAGAAACCGACAATTCCGACACCAATCGGATTATTCGGTCCCGTCCAACGCCATTTGCCGCCGACGGTAAATGTGCTGAAAGCCGATTCGCCGTATTCACGGTTAAGAAGCGGTGCATCAGGCAAATAAGTCGGAGACAGGGTAAAGACTGTCGGAACTTGGCAAGCCAAAGAAGTTGAGCTAGCAGGACAGTTTCCACCGGCAGCACTTACTACTTGCGTAGTCGAAAGAACTATGCCCGGCAAAATACTTCCGTAAATCGAACCGAGACCGGGGAAATTATCTGCACCGTTGCCACCGATTGTCGGTGAACCGATAGTCGGGGTTGTTCCGGCAGCGAATCCGAATAAAAAGCCTGCCGGAAACGGAAAGCCGAAATTACCCGTTGAACCGCCAACATACGGAAATTGCGTAAATGGCGCACCTTGCGGACGGAAAATCGCACCCGGAAACTGTGTTGCTCCCGGACCGCGAGGAGCCAAGATAATAGCCGGCGGGGTTACAAAAGAAGCCCCGATTTTGACTTTTGAATTCGGGAGATAAAATCCCGAAAGGTTACGCGGCGAATTAACTTTAATTCTGCGAAGCGCATCCGTGTTGAAGAACAACTCTAAATTGTCACTCAAACCAACTTGGAAGCTCACCGGCACTTCTGTAATATCAACATTGCCGGGATCGCGGTCATAGTTACTGTAAGCCGCACTAAAAGTGAACTCGCCTCTTCTCAAGGTTTGTCCATCGTAAATTGTAAAAAGCCCGGTCGGACCACCCGGTGCGCCACCTGTTCCTGCTGTTGGCGCGATATTTCTATCGTCGTCCGCCGATCTTAAAGTTTGGGCTGACATTGCAAACACAAGTGCCAGCATCGTAAGCGCAATCAAAAACGCCTGTTTTGCGAGTTTCATCACATTCCTCCGCCGAAAGTATTAGTTAAAATTTAAATTCAAAATGTAGCTATTAGAAAGATGTAAAACCAGCAAAATCTTCAGAAAAGCTACTCAATTATTGCACACATTCGGAAACTTTCAAACTCTGATAAGCAAAAAGTTTTGGTGCATCAAATACAACAAACACAATATAGTTATGTAGTTTATCGGAAAGCCTACCGCAAAAATTTAAAAAACTTTTAAACGTTGAGGCAACTCCTCAGTTAAAAACCATACTTCAGATTTGCGCGAAAATCAAGTATTTATAACAAATAAGTCTGTTTTTAAATTTAAAAAGTTGAAAAGTTGAAAAGTTTTAAGGCGAAAACCGTCATAAACCGCTAAAAACTTGCCTTAAAACCTGGTTTTTCCCACTTTATCTTTTTCCGATTTTAGGCATAAATCCCGCGCATTCGCGTATCATATGCCACACGATCAATCGCTAACATATAGGCGGCTGTCCTTGTATCTACATTACGACCGTCTGCCAGAGCGCAAAGTTCGTTAAAACTGGCGACCATTTTTTCTTCCAACCGTTGATTAACCTCATCTTCGCGCCAGAAATATCCCATTCGGTCTTGAACCCATTCAAAATAGGAAACCGTTACGCCGCCGGCATTTGCCAAAATGTCGGGAATTACAAAAACTCCATTATCGTGCAAAATCTTATCGGCTTTCGGCGTGGTCGGACCGTTTGCGCCTTCCGCCATAATTTTACATTTGATTTTAGCGGCATTTTCCGACGTTATTTGATTTTCCGTGGCACACGGCGCAAGCACGTCGCATTCGATTTCGAGCAATTCGCTATTGCTGACTCTATCGGCTTCCGCAAAACCTTCAAGAGTCTTGTTGGCATTCAGATATTTTAAGACTTCGGGAATATTCAAACCGTTTTTGTTATAAATTCCGCCGTGAACATCGGAAATCGCCATTACTTTGTAGCCTTTTTCATACATCAACTCCGCGCCGATGCCGCCGACATTACCCGAACCTTGAACCACGACCGAAGTTTGCTCGGGCGTTAAATTAAAACGCTTAATCGCTTCATTAACACAGAAAAGAACGCCGCGTCCTGTAGCTTCGCGCCGTCCTAGCGAGCCGCCGAGAGCAACGGGTTTTCCTGTTACGACAGCAGTAACTGTATGTCCTTTGTGCATCGAATAGGTGTCCATAATCCATGCCATCGTTTGCTCATTGGTGTTCATATCCGGCGCGGGAACGTCTTTGTCCGGTCCGATAAAATCGAACAATTCCGCCGTATAACGCCGTGTCAATCTTTCCAATTCGCCGAGCGACATTTGTTGCGGGTTGCAAATAATCCCGCCTTTCCCGCCGCCGAACGGAACATTGACGACCGCACATTTCCACGTCATCCACGCCGAAAGTGCTTTAACTTCATCTAAAGTTACATCGGGCGCATAGCGGATACCGCCTTTTGCCGGACCGCGTGCGAAATTGTGCTGAACTCGAAACCCTTCAAATACTTGAATATGTCCTGTGTCCATTCTTACGGGAATATAAACTTTCAATTCCCTGCTCGGAACGCGCATCACCGCGTATAAATCTTCGTCCAAGCCCAAAAGTTTTGCGGCGCGGTCAAAGCGTTCGCTCATTGCCTCAAACGGATTTTTCTCATCCGTTCCTGTGAACCGCCGCATTTCATCTGCCATCGGATTAGCTTTTGCCATCGGTTTTTATTTCTCCAAAATTATATGAATTATTTTTACTTTTTATTTTTCACTTTACCAACTCGATAGCCTTGCAAATCGAGCGTAACGTAACGAAAACCTATTTCTATAAATCTATCGGAAAGATTTTTAAATTTTTCGATATTTAAAACTTTTTCAAATTCTTCGGGCGCGATTTCGATTCGCGCCAATTCGTCGTGAACGCGCACCCGAAATTCCCGAAAACCCATTTCGCGCAAGATTTTTTCGCCGCGTTCAACTTTTGAAAGCCGTTCAATCGTAACCGGAACGCCGTGCGTGATGCGCGATGAAAGACACGGACTCGCCGGTTTGTCCCAACTCGGCAAAGCGTGTTTTAAGCTCAATTCTCTGATTTCCTTTTTCTTCAGACCAACTTCGATTAAAGGACTTCTCACCGATTTTTCTTCTGCCGCAATTCTGCCCGGACGATAATCGCTCAAATCGTCAAAGTTTGTTCCGTCAATAACGTGATTTATTTTTTTGTCGGTGGCGATTTTTGTGAGTTTTCCGTAAAGTTCGGTTTTGCAGAAGTAACAACGGTTGGTCGGATTTTTTTGATAATCGGGATTTTCGAGTTCGTCCGTGCAAATCGTTTCAAAATTAAATTTGAATTTGCGGGCAATTTCTTCGGCTTCCTTTTTTTGATGCAAAGAAACGCTTGGCGAAATTCCTGTAATGCAATGCGCTTTGTCGCCTAATTCCTGTGTCGCAATCAAAGCCAAATACGCACTGTCAACGCCGCCCGAATAGGCAACCAACACCGATTTCATTTCACGCATCAAAGAGCGCAAGTTTGATTCTTTTTCATCGGCGATTTTAATTTGTTGAGCTTTTGGCATTTTTTTCGGAGCGGCGCAAAAAAATCCTTTAATCTGCAAATATTAACTTACTATTAAGACTTCGCGCAAATGAATCGGACAAAAAATTTGTTATAAATTATAGACATATTTACAGTTAAATATTAGAATGAATCTGTTTCAATAACAAAAGGTATTTTCCTTCGATGCGTTATCTATTTTCACGAAGACTGAAACTTTTGTCTGCATTTTTGGCGGTTTTCTTGTTGCTTGCCTTTTCGACCGTTTCGTTCGCCCAGGAACAAGAAGATGAAAATGCCCAAAAAGCTATCGAACTTTTTAATCGCGGACAAGACGCACACGAAAAAAATGATTTTAACGGCGCAATAAAATTTTACGACGAAGCCTTGAAAATCTTTCCCGATTTTCCTGAAATCGAATATCAGCGCGGCAACGCATACCAATCGCTCAATAATACGGAAGAAGCCGAAAAATCTTTCAGACGTGCGCTCGAGCTGCGCGAAGATTGGTCGCTTCCGATGACGAGTCTTGCCGCAATTCTAGTTGAAAAAGGCGAATTTACCGAAGCCGAAACGCTTTTGACAAAGGCTTTGGAACAAGACGGCAAAAATTTTCTCGCATATTCGGCTTTGACCGAATTGCGTCTGCGAACAAAAGCAAGCGCGGAAATTTTAAAGGAACTTCTTTATAAATTGAAAGTTGTTACGACGCAATCAGGCGCGACGGCGGCGATTTGGGCTTCACGCGCCGCGCTCGAACACGCGCTCGGACTTCGCGCCGATGCGAAAACGAGTTTGCAACGCGCTCTGGCGATTGACGCGAATAATAAAAATGCGCTTCTCGAATCAGGTGAAATCGCACTTGCCGAAGGCGATAACACGGGCGCGATGCAAACCGCAAACAAACTCCAAAAAATCGCTCCGAATGCGCTTTCCGTAAAAATGCTTTTCGCCCGTGCTTTGGTAGCTAATGGCAAATCTGCGGAAGCCTTAAAGTTTTTGGAAGAAATAAAAAATCCGCCGAAAGATATTATAGATTTAAAAAATAAAATCGCGGCAACCAATGCGGAAAATGCCGCCGATTTAGAAAAACAATTAGAAAAAGACGGAAAAAACGCGGCTGTTTTGGGCAGGCTTTGCAATCTTTTGCGCGTCGAAAACCCGCCAAAAGCATTAGAATACTGCAAACGCGCTTACGACATCGAATCGCAAAATTTGAATCACGCCGTTGGTTTCGGCGCGGCTTTGGTGCAAGCCAAACAATATGATGCGGCAGTTAATTTGCTCAGAAATATTTTGCAATATGCGCCCGATAATTCAACCGTTCGCGCAAATTTGGCAACCGCGCTTTTTCAATTAAAAAGATACAAAGAAGCTATCGTCGAATATAATTGGCTGATCGAAAAAACGCCTGATTTGGCGATTGCTTATTATTTCCTTGCAATTTCACACGATTATTTGGAAAAATATTTAGATGCAATGGCAAATTATCAACAGTTTCTCAAACTCGCCGACGCGGAAAAGAACAAACTCGAAATCGAGAAAGTAAAATTGCGTCTGCCGACTTTGGAAAAATTGTTGAAAAGTAAAAAGTAGTTGAAAAGTAAAAAGTAAAAAATTTGATGGAGGGATTAGATATTATGATAAAAAATTCGTTTGTTCGGCAATTTGGCGTAAATAAGGTAACTTTGCTTACTTTCTACTTTTTACTTTTCACTTTTTACTTTCCTGCCTACGGGCAGGAAGAATATCCGAAAAATGTTGCCGCGCCGCCGATAAAGGCTTTGACGAAAGATGATAAAACCCTTCTCGAAGCCGAAAAAGATGTCAAAAAGCGGCTGGTTCTGGCGGTGCAATTAATGGAAAGCCGTCTGACAAATGCCGAAGCTCTGAGTGCCGAAGAAGATTATGCCGAGATGTTCAAAGAGATGGGATTTTTTCACGCGATAATGGACAACACTTTGAACTTTTTAGAACGCAACAATATCGGCAGTAGCAAAATTTTAAATTCATACAAGCGTTTTGAAATGAAACTGCGTTCGTTTATCGGGCGCATCGAAATCATCCGCCGCGAACTTCCGCCGCGTTACGAATATTACGTCAGAACTTTGGTCAAAGCCGTGCGAGATGCGCGAAGCCGCGCCGTTGCACCGCTGTTTGATGATTCGGTCGTGCCGAGTCAAACATAATGATTTGTAATTTTTGCGTTGAAACAACCTAATTTCATCAGGCGGCATCTTTTGGATTGTCATTAAATAAAACAATGAAATTTACAATCTTTGCCTTTTTGAGTTTTCTACTTTTATTCACAACTTTTGCCGACGCGCAGAAACGGCGCGATTATTTGACGGATGAGGAAATCGAACTCGTCCGCGATAAACAGCAGATTGACCAGCGCGTCGAAATTCTTGTCATCGCTATTGACCGACGTTTTGCCGTGCTGAATAATCAACCTTCGCCCGTCGCAAAAAAAGCCGATAAATGGGGCGAAGAACCGAAAGGCACGCGCACCGAATTGATTTCGGACATTTCGAAATTACTGCAAAAAGCCGTTGACGATATAGACAATCTGGCGTTAAACGAAGCCGGAATGAAAAGCGAGTTTTTCCCGAAAGCCGTTCACAAACTCGCCGATGCCGCACAGAGATTTCAGCCGCAATTAAAATCATTATACGACCAAATAACTGTCGAAAAAGAACGCGGTGTGATTTTAAATTCGATGGATTTGTGCAACCAAATTATCGAAGCCGCAAAGAAAGTTCCGAAAGAAACGAAGAAAAAGTAGATTCAGGATTATTTTTATTGAATCTTAAATCTTTATTCCAAAACGGCTTTGCTTTTGGTGATAGTCCAAATATCAATGATGTTTTGATTGAATGAAATATTTTGGGTGAAGACCAATTTTGAACCGTTGTAATCAATAAATGAAGGAATGTCTTGCACTTTACCTGCAACATTCAAGAAGCCGGCTACACGATTTATTCCTCTGTCATTTATAAAATAACTGCTTTCAATCGCAATGCTGTCTCCTTCCAAAACCTGAGTTCCGTCTGCCTCGGTTGCCGATCTGATGATCCAAACTCCGGTTCCATTGTCGCGGTTTGGCGTTTTGGTGGTAAAAACCGCTCCCGTTTGATCTGAAAATTTTTCAAAAACAGGTAGATGTTCAATCCAACCGCAAGCATCGAGATAACCGGCGTTCGGATACATATTTTTCAAATGAATCCGGTCGCCGACGGCGAGCGATTCGCCTTTGCTTTTCCCGTTTGCAGAAACAATTTCCCAACTGCCCGAACCGTTATCGCGGTTGGGATTATTGTGTGTTGAAACAAACATCGTTTCGGTCGGGATTTGTTTAAATTCGGGCTTGCTCCAAACCGCGCCCCACGCATCAAGATACGAGCCGTCATTGGGATAACGGTTTTGCAAGTGAACTATCGAACCTATTTTGATTAGATTTACGCCTGCCGGAATATTCCTGACGCTTTTGTTTTTATTGTCATTTAAGCTGTTTGCTGTTGCACCGATATTGAAATAGTTTCTGTAAAGAAAAGTTCCGCTCCCGACGAGCGCGACGAGCGCGAACGCGGCAACAAGAAAGGGAGAAAGGGAGAAAGGAAGAAAGGAAGACGTGGAAGTTTTCGATAACTCCTTTTCTTCTCTTTCCGCATTTCGTAATTCTTCCCTTTTTTCCGCGAAATTATCTTCTATTGTTATAGTTTCTTCGCCGCGAAAATATTGGAAGGTTTGTTTTTCGATGATAATCGTGTCTTCGTCCGGTTCGGAGATTGTAACCGGCGGTGTAAAACGATAGCCGAGTTTCGGCACAGTTTCGATGATTGCATCACCGT
Organism: uncultured Acidobacteriota bacterium; assembly: GCA_937863115.1. Taxonomy (GTDB): domain Bacteria; phylum Acidobacteriota; class Blastocatellia; order Pyrinomonadales; family Pyrinomonadaceae; genus CALMEH01. The sequence goes on along the minus strand of CALMEH010000220.1, from coordinate 1,309 downwards.
CCACGTATTTTCCGAGTGCGTTTCTCAGCCACGAGACATTTCTGGCAAGCGTGGTTTCTTCAACAAAAGTTTTCGCCCAAATCGCATTGAGTAATTCGTCTTTTGTCGCCACGCGCCCGGCGTTTCGGACAAAATAAACCAGCAAATCAAACTGCTTCGGTTTGAGCGGAATCGGCTCATCCGCAAACCACAAACGCCGCTCCGCATTATCAAGACGAAATCCATTGAAGCAATAAAGTTCCCGTGTTTGTTGAAGTTTAGCGTTATCCAAAAAAAATCCAAAAAAAATCCAAAAAAAATCCAGACTTTAAAACAGTAATTATTTAGGGTAGAGTCTGTCGTAAATAATTTAAGCCCAAATCAGTATGGAAATCAAGCAAAAATTCGAAATGTTGGTCGCCACGAGCGAAAAATATATTATTCGCAAATCGTCATCGCACAAAAAAATCACTTGTGCAAAATGTGGTGAACGGATGCTCACGGCAGAGCAAACCGCCGTTTTTTTCGGTATTAAACAACGCCGAATTTTTCAAATTATCGAATTGGGCGCGGCGCATTTTGCCGAATACGAATCGGGCGCATTGATGATTTGTATAAATTCGCTGGCAACGGTTTTAGACATAGATGAAAGAAAATAAAGGAGAATAAAATGATAAAAAAGTTATTTTGCATAATTATTGCAGTCGGTTTAGCCGGTTTGTTTATTTCTTGTGAACAACTGTCTAAACAAAATTCGCTGACTGCAAAGCCGTCGCCGGAAGCTGCGAAAACCGAAAACAACACTAAAACCGAAGAATCCGCCAAACACGAGAAGCATTGGGATTATGCAGAAAACGGTCCTAACAAATGGGCGAGTTTGGACACTAAAAATAAACTTTGCGGTGAAGGCAAAAGACAATCGCCGATTGATATTACAAATCCGAAAACGGCGGAACTTGCGGACATCTCAATTGAATTTCCTTCCGCCGAATTTATAATGACGCATAACGAACACGTCAAAGACATAGATAACAACGGTCATACGATTCAAGTTGAGTTTGAGGAAGATAAAAGTAGAGATACATTGAAAATCGGCGACAAGAATTACAAACTCTGGCAATTTCATTTTCATTCACCGAGCGAGCATACGGTCAACGGAAAATCTGCGGCGATGGAAATGCACATCGTTCACAAAGACGGAAACGATCTTGCCGTTCTCGGAATATTTATCGAGCAAGGTGCGGAAGATAACCCCGCATTTGAGCCGATTTGGGCAAAACTTCCCCAAATCGGCATGAAGGAAGAAAATATCAAACTCGATATTAACCAA
>CALMEH010000219.1 GCA_937863115.1 uncultured Acidobacteriota bacterium | reverse complement strand
GGGATAAAGCGTGATTGCCGCCATCGTCATATAACCGCCGTAACTTCCGCCCATCACGGCAATTCGTTTCGCATCTGCGCCGCCGCTCGTTTTCAGCCATTCAACCGAATACGCCAAATCTTTGACCGAATCTTCACGCAGTCGAACATCGTCAAGATGCGTAAAAGTCTTGCCGTAACCCGTCGAACCGCGAACATTCGTCGCCAAAACCGCATAACCACGCGAAAGATAATATTGATAAAGCGGATTAAACCCCGGACGCTCTTGCCCTTCAGGTCCGCCGTGAACGCTGATGATGACGGGATTTTTTTTAGTTTTAGTTTTTTCACCATCAAAAAAATAGAACGGATGAATAAATGTATTCGGTTTTTCTTCTTGTAATTTTCTCCAATAACTTAACTGCTTTTCCAGAAAAGTTTGCGGCACATAATACCAAGCCGGAATTTCCTTGCCGTCAAAAGATTTGTATTTAATAAGTTGCGGTTCGACGAACGAACTTTGCGGAATGCCCGAACGTGAACTTTTTGTAACTTGTGTGAGCGATTTTTTCTCTAAATCATAAACCCAAATGTCGGGATTATATTTCGCACTCGAAAAGGAAAACGCCATTTTTTTGCCGTCTTCGGAAAACGTCAAACCGCCGACAATTCCGTTTGCGGGAAGTTTTACGGCTTCGCTTTTTGCGGCGAAATTTGTGATCTGCGGTTTGCCGCCTGTTTCGTATTTTCGCAAATAAAGTTCGGAAAAACCTTCGCGGTTGATGGTGTATGCAAGCGTGTTTCCGTAAGTTTGCATTTCAATATCGCTTATGTCCCAATTTGTTTCGTCCAAGATTTTAACTTCGCGGTTTGTGTCCGACCAATCATCGCCGCTCGCGTTTTTCTGTCTCATTTGAGCGAGAGAATAAAACTCGCGTTTGTCGTTGTGCGCGAAAACAATGCCGTCCGCCGTGAAATTTACGCTTCCGAATTGCGCCGAACCTTCGTGTTTTGTAAGCAAGGTTTCCTTTTTGCTTTCAACATCAATCAAATACAAATTATTATCCAAACTTAATTCCGTGCCGCTTCTCGAAACGATAATCTTTTTGCCGAAAGCATCAACCGCAGAAACCGAATTCGAGCCGTCTTGCTGATATAAAAGTTCTTCCTTGCCGTCTGCAAGGGTCATCGAATAAATGTCAAAGAAATTTGCGTTTCGTTTGTTGGAAGCATAATAAATCTTCGTGCCTTCATCGTTAATTGCGCCGAAATTGTGGCGAACCTTCGGGGCATTTGTCAGTTGTTTAATGTCTGCGCCGTCCGAAGACATCCAAAAAAACTGCGTATTTTCATCACCGCCGGACGCTTTGCCGAAAATCAAACCTTTTTCCGACCAACGCACAAACGAAACATTGTCTGCAAAAGCCGTCATCTGTTCGGGATAACCGCCGTTTGCGTCAACAAACCATATTTGCGAAGTTCCCGTGATATTCGTCAGAAAAGCAATGCGCTTTCCATCGGGCGAAAAATTCGGTGAACCCGCCGAACGAATGTTCAAATAACGCTCGATTGAATAGCTTTGCGCCGAAACCGAAAAACAAAATACGAAGATTGCGAACAAGAAGCAAAGTTTTTTCATAGATTTTGCACCAAAAAATAAAATGGATAACGAAACTTTTGTCTCATTATCCATCATTTAGCGCGAATTTTCCAAACAACTTTATTTCAAATGTTTTCCGAAAAATGTCTGAATGTCCATTATCATTTCGAATGTAACTTTGTGCGCGGTGTTCGGGTAGAGCTTAAATTCTGTCTGTAACTTGCTTTCTTCATAAAGTTTTTTGCTCGTTTCCCAACGCTCAACCGGCGTTTTGCCAAAAAGTTCAAAGACCAAATCTTTATCTTCCGTTTCGTAGCCATCGCCGAAAATAACCGAATCATTTTCATCTTCATCGCCCATAAAGAAAAAAAATGGGACTTTTTGCAAGGCTTTTAAATCAAATGTTTTGCCCGAAACCGCTTTCAAATCGCCCGTTCCAATCGGATAACGAAGCGTTTTGCCTTTAAATTTTTCGCTCGGTGCAATTGCCCAACCGCCGGGCGACCCGCTCGCTACGGCTTTTACTTTGTCGGGATGCAAAAACGCAAACCGATTAACGAACATTCCGGCGGCGGAAAATCCATACATCAAAACTTTCGTGTCAATTTTTAGATTTTCTTTGGCAAATCTCTCGCGGGCATTTTCAATCATCACCGCAAGTTGCAAATCAAAACGCTTGTATTCCGCTTTGTCAGTCAGCAAAGAATCGCGGTCAAGCGCGTGTGTGTAAATCTTCCAATCGGTTTTCGGTCGCGGAAAAACCGGCATCAAAACCGGAACATTCAACTTGCCGAAAGCCAGCCCGTTTTGCGACATTTTTTGTTTGACATTCGCTTCGTGAACAGCTAAATCATCATCGGTCGTTCCCGTGTTGTTTGGAATTACAAGCAATGTAAAAGTCTGAGTTTTCGCGGTTTCTTCGCGCATTGCGGCGGGAATATATAAATAAAACGGATAAGAAAACCCATTCCCTGCTTCGACTTTGACGATTTCAGATTGTTTTTGTGCGAGTGCGAAAACGGACGAAAATAAAATAAGCATTAAACAAATGATAAATGTTCTCATAGCTTTTATTCGTAACGACAGATTAAAAAAAATGTTTCGAAAATTGTCAGAGGGACGTTTTGCCTTTAATTTGCTCCAAACTACATCAATTACTTTTAACTTCCCATAATCATTTCTGCCGTCATTTTCCCTGAAAGTAAAACCAACGGAATGCCGCCGCCGGGATGTGTTGCGCCGCCGACGAAATATAGGTTTTTGATGTCTTTTGATTGATTCGGAACGCGCATAAATGCTGAAAATACGCCGTTTGAAGAAATTCCGTAAATTGAACCGCGATTTGCTCGATATTTTTTTTCAAAGTCTTCGGGCGTGATGATTTGCTCGAAATCTATTGATTCATCAAGATTTTCTAAACCGAAATCTTCGAGCTTTTTGATAATCAAATCGCGGTAAGGTTTTGCTTCTTTTTGCCAATCAGTTTTCGAATTCGTGTAAGGCGCGTTGATTAAAACGAATAGATTTTCGTGTCCTTTTGGCGATTGCGTTTCGTCTGTCCGCGAAGTGGCGCAAATGTAAATCGTCGGATTTTTTGCGGGACGTTTTCGCTTAAAAATTGCGTCGAATTCGGCTTTGTAATTGTCCGAAAAAAAGATGTTGTGATGCGCCAGATTCGGAAATTTTTTGCGCGTTCCGAGGAGCAAAACAAAGCCACTACACGAAGGTTCGCGGTCTTGAAATTTTTTATTTTCCGTTGGCAAAAGATTGCGGTAAGTTTCGATTGCATCAGCGTTTGAAATGATAAAATCCGCGCTCAAAATTTCATCATTTACTATTACGCCGACGGCTTTTCCGTTTTTGATAATTATTTTTTCGACTTCGCAATTAGGTTTAATTTCAACATTTAACTCTCTCGCAAGTTTTGCCAATGCTTTTGGGATT
>CALMEH010000218.1 GCA_937863115.1 uncultured Acidobacteriota bacterium | reverse complement strand
CGTTATCTTGAAGGATAACTTTTATGCATCTCTCTCCGTCTCTCCGTCTCTCCGTTTCATCGTCTTTCTCACTCAACTGTTACGGATTTTGCCAGATTTCGTGGTTGATCAACGTCGCAACCGCGACGGACGGCGATGTGATACGCGAGAAGTTGCAATGGCACGATTGAAAGAATCGGCGCAAGCAAATCAGATGCTTCGGGAATTTCGATGACGTAATCCGACACGACCGAACTCATTTTATCGCCTTCGGTTAAAACGCAGAAAATAATTCCGTCACGCGCTTTGACTTCGACAATGTTGGAATGCGTTTTCTCGTATCGAAGTTCCGATGCGGCGTTTCCGCTTTCGCGTGTGTTGACGATAACAACAGGAAGTTTTTCGTCAATCAGCGCGTTCGGACCGTGTTTCATCTCGCCCGCCGGATAACCTTCGGCGTGAATATATGAAATTTCTTTAAGTTTTAATGCACCTTCTAAAGCAACAGGAAAATTGATGCCGCGACCGAGATAAAGAAAATCCTGCGAACGAAAAAAATCACGCGAGAGTTCTTCAATCGAATCCGAATCGCTCAAAATTTGTTCGATTTTGAGCGGCAATTCGATTAATTCTTGTGCATATTTTATCGCTTGTTCGGGCGAAATTTTTCCGCGAAGTTCGCCGAGATAAAGCGCGAAAATGTAAAGCGCGATAATCTGCGATGTGAACGCTTTTGTTGAAGCAACCGAGATTTCAGGTCCGGCGTGTGTCAAAATCGTGCCGTCGGCTTCGCGTGTAATCATCGAACCTTGCACATTGCAGATTGCCAAAACTTTACATCCGGCTTGTTTTGCTTCGCGCATCGCGGCAATCGTATCGGCGGTTTCGCCCGATTGTGAAATGACGATGAGCAAATCCGTTTCGCGCAAAACCGGATTTCGATAACGAAATTCCGAAGCGTAATCAACCTCAACGGGAATTCGCACGAGTTCTTCGAGAATATATTTTGCCGCAGTTCCGGCGTGCCACGAAGTTCCGCAAGCCGCGATTTTAATTGACGTTAATCCTTGAAACTCGCTCTCGGAAATGTCCATTTCTTCGAGATAAATTTTTCCCGTATCGAGCGAAACACGCCCGCGCACAGTATCGCGCACGGCTCGCGGTTGTTCGTAAATTTCTTTGAGCAAGAAATGTTTGAAGCCGCCTTTTTCCGCTGCGATCGGATCCCAAGTGATGCGATGCAATTTCGGTTCAACGACATTTCCGTCAAAATCCGTTACGCGCACCGAATCTTTCGTCAAAACGGCGATTTCTTTTTCGCCGAGATAAAAAATATCGCGTGTATGCTGTAAAATCGCCGGAATATCCGAAGCGACAAAAAATTCGCCGTCGCCCAAACCGATAACGACCGGCGGACCTTCGCGCACGGAAATAATCGTGTCCGGCTCGTCTGCCGAAATTATCGAAAGCGCGAAAATTCCGCGCAATTGCTGAACGGCTTTTCGCACCGCTTCTTCAAAACTCAAACTGTCTGTTTTGATGATTTCTTCAATCAGATGCGCGACGATTTCCGTGTCGGTTTCGGTTTTAAATTCGTGACCTTTTTCGCGCAACATTTCTTTCAAAGGCAAATAATTTTCGATAATGCCGTTATGCACGACAACGATTCTGCCTGAACAATCTCGATGCGGATGCGCGTTTTCCTCAGTCGGTCGCCCGTGCGTCGCCCATCGCGTATGCCCGATTCCGTAATTTCCGTCCAAAGGATTTAAGCGAATCGCTTCTTCCAAATTCCGAAGTTTTCCTTCTGCACGACGCAACGAAAGCGCGTTGTTTTCATCAACAACCGCAATTCCCGCCGAATCATATCCGCGATATTCCAACTTCCGCAAACCGTCAATAATCAACGGCACAACTTGTTTATTTCCAACGTATCCAACAATTCCACACATAAATTTTTAATTTTATTTTACCAATTCCGGTTTCCAAGTCATTGCCAACAAAATATTCGTAAAACTTTTATACCATTCAGCTGTATGCGGATTAGCCGAAGCTGCGAAAATTCGTCGGGCTTTGCGAACAAGCGGAATATCTTCCTGCTTTAAGACCGCAATCGCATCTTTTTCGCCATCGGGAACATCAACTGTTAATTTCATAAACAGTTGCGTCTTTCCGTTTGTTAATTGCTGAAAAGCATCAAGATATTGCTGACGGGTAATTTTCGGAGTTCCTTCCCGCGCCGTCAAAAGGTTAGGCTTTGACAAAAGGCTATTCATCTTTTGTTTTGTCGCTTCAGAAAGACCTTTTTGATTTAACTTCTTCAATTCCTTAAACGATTCGGCGGTTGCTTGTTGCAATAAAATTCCGATGGCAATTTCCCTCCCCGAATGATTTTCTTGGGAAGCGATTTTGACTAACGCAGGTAACGCCATCGCTTCGTCCATACTTCCATAAATGCTCAATGCTCCGATTTCTTTAGTTACTTCACGTCCGCCGTGTTGCGGCAAGGTGTAGCGCGGATTCGGATATTTCAGCCAAGTTTCGCCAGCCGCCGAAGTATCAAAACCTTCATAACCGAGAATTGCAATGTAAGGCAGCCAATATTGCAAAGCTATATCGGCAAAATCAACTTTGGCAAACGCATCAATCAAAATTTCTTTTGCTTCTTTGCTTGGGTCAAACTGAATCAGCAGATTGCTTGCATCAAATCGAAAAAAGCTGTCATTCGTTCGCGTTCTGATTGCCTCGCGCAAACAAGGCAAAAGAGTTTGAGGATTTGCTTTAACTTTGTTCCAAACAACGTCCATTTCGACAGATTTAGCGTCGCGTTCGGCAGATGAAATTTTTGACGGTTTGAAGTTATAAGTTTTGTCCACCAATTTACCAAAATCGTCGCAATTTTGCGCAAAAACAGTCGTGGCACAGAAAGCCGCAAGCAGAAATAAACTGATAATGATTCTATTTTTCATAATTTATTCGGTCGAGAATAGAGAATTTATCAATCAATTTCAGCGACAATATCTGTTTCCGGTTTAACTTTGATTGAATAGATCGTGTTTATCCAACCTCTTTGAAAAAGCATTTTTTCCTGTAAAGTTCCTTCGATGGGTTTTTGGGGAAAAATCCAAAGGTGTTTTTTTTCGATATATTGTCCCTTTATTTCGCTTCCGTTAATGGTTTTGAATGTAATATTCCAATATTGGGGCATTCCCGCCGCGAAATTTGAAATTAGTGTTGTCCATTGCTCTTTCGGGCATTCAACGATTTTCTTTCCGAAGATTCCCATTATTTTTCATCCAAAGTTTTAATCGCCTACGCCGATGTGCCGCCGACCAATTTATTTGTCGCAACGTCTTTAATTTTAATCAGTTGTTTTTTGAAAATTATCTGGCGGCGGCAGTGAGAATTCTCAAAATAATTGCAACTACCCAGAGAACAATTCCGATGATTGACAGAATTTTGCCGGCTTGCGCTATACCTCGTTTGCTTTGTTCAATCTCATAAACATCAATATTCGTAATTGCTTCCTGCGCGGCGTTATAGCCGATCCAGCCAAAAATCAGTCCACAGCAAAAAAGACTTAAAATACCTAGAACCAGTGATTTCGTGGCATCTTTTCTGATTTTTTCGGCATAAAATTGTCGGGTTGAATCGCTAAATATCGAATTGCTTTCCTGCGGCGGCGGCGGCGGTGTCCATTCTGGATTATTCATTTAATTTTCCTCTCGAAAATTTAAGATTTTTGAACTTCGTCTTCATTTATAGACCTAATCACCCGCGCAGGCAAGCCGACAGCTAATTTATCGGGCGGAATATCTTTGTTCACAACGCTTCCCGCGCCGGTTACGGAATTATCGCCGACTTTGACGGGCGCGATGAGCATTGTGTCCGAGCCGATTTTTACGTTATTGCCGATTGATGTCGCGTGTTTGTTTTTGCCGTCGTAATTGCAGGTGATTGTGCCTGCGCCGATGTTTGAATTTTCGCCTATTGTCGCGTCGCCGAGATATGTCAGATGACTCGCTTTCGAGCCGCGTCCGAGAATTGTTTTCTTTAGTTCGACAAAGTTTCCGACTTTCGCTTTCTCTTCCATTCTGGCTTTTCCGCGAAGGTGCGCCATTGGTCCGACTGTGCAGCGGTCGGAGATTTCCGAATCGGTAATGACGCAATTATCGAGAATTTCTACGCCGCGTCCGATGCGCGAATTGGTGATGCGTGTGCCGCTTCTGATGGTGCAACCGTCGCCGATGTTTGATTCGCCTTCGATTGTAACATTCGGATAAATCACCGTGTCGCGCCCGATGCTGACTTGTTCTGAAACGTAAGAATTTTTTGGGTCAATAAACGAAACGCCGTAATCGAGCATCATTTTCTTTATCGTTCGGCGGCACAAAACTCTTTCCATATCGGCAAGCTGTGCGCGATTGTTGATGCCTTCGATTTCGTGTGCGTCGTGGTGTTGATAAAGCGAAACGGCTTCGCCTGCCGCGCTTAAAAGTGCAGGAACGTCTGTGAGATAATATTCGCCTTGCGCGTTTTCATTTTTAACTTCAGAAAGTGCGGCAAAAAGTTTGCGTGTGTCGAAACAATAAATGCCCGAATTTATTTCTTTGATGCGTTTTTCTTCGTCGGTCGCGTCTTTTTGTTCGATGATTTTATCGAATAAACCTTCTTCCGTGCGGACAACGCGCCCGTAACCTGTCGGGTCTTCGAGTTTGACGGTTAAAATCGTGCAAACTGCGCCTTTGCCGCGATGCGCGTGATGTTGCTGAATCAATGCCGCAAGCGTTTCGGCGCGAATCATCGGCACATCGCCCGAAAGAACCAACAACGTCGAATCCTCGTTTTCAAGAAATTCGCGGGCGCAATTTACGGCATGTCCTGTGCCGAGCTGTTCTTTTTGCCAAACAAAATCAGCGTGTTCCGCGTCCAATTCATCTAAAACCGCAAGTTTTACGTCTTCGCCTTGATGACCGATAACGACAAAAACCTTGCGCGGCGCAAGCGCGGCGGCTGTCCGGCAAACGTGCGCGACAAGCGGACGACTGTCCAACCGATGCAAAACTTTCGCCAAATCCGAGCGCATCCGCGTTCCCAATCCGGCGGCTAAAATTAAAACGTCGAGCGTTTTCTGTGCGTTTGAGAGATTCTCCATAAAGAAACTTAATACAAGCCACAAAAATTTTAACGCAAATCCTTCGGAAGTAAAAAGTAAAAAGTAAAAAGTAAAAATAAAAACGAAGAATCGCACTTAATTTTTTACTTTTTACTTTTTACTTTTTAATTGAAAACTCGTTTTCTAGGCTGCAAAGCGCAAAGCAGAATGACTTGCGCGAGGCGTTCGGGATTGTGGCGCACCATTTCGCCTTCGTCCAGAAGATTGCCGGAAACGATTTCCGCGCCTTCGACTGTTGCGGGCGAAATCGAATTGTGAACTCCGATTTGCTGTGCGCCTTCAGATGCGTAAAGCGAAAGTTGTGCGTCGCTAATCGGACGACTGTTGACGATAACGTAATCGAAATCAATCTCCGGCGCATATTCGCGGACGATTTCGAGATGTCTTCGCGCCGAAAGTCCGTCAGTTTCGCCGGGTTGAGTCATCAGATTGCAGACAAAAATCTTTGTCGCGTCCGTTTTGCTAATCGTTTCAGCGACATTTTCGACCAAAAGAGGCGGCAAAAGCGAAGTAAAA
>CALMEH010000217.1 GCA_937863115.1 uncultured Acidobacteriota bacterium | reverse complement strand
CGTCCCCCCCCGCCCCCGCATTTCCCCCCCCCATAGCCGCCCCCCCCGCCACGATTGCCGCCACCGCCGCGATCTTCGCGGGGTTTAGCTTCATTGACTGTTAAAGCGCGACCATCTACGTCTTTGCCGTTGAGCGTCGAAATAGCATTTTGCGCTTCTTCTTTGCTCGACATTTCGATAAAACCGAAACCGCGTGAGCGTCCGGTGTCGCGGTCTTCAATGATGTTGGTTGATTCGACAGTGCCTAATTCACCAAACATTTTTTCTAAATCCTGGGTTGTTGTATCGAAGGAAAGATTTCCTACATAAAGTTTCGTTGACATAATAATATATACCTTTTCCCTTTTCGGGAATTCAAAAGAAGTATCGAATCGTGTTTGGCTTCGGAGAAAAACGGTAGTCTTGCGAAGAGTCGGATTTCGGATGCTCAAAAAAATTTCAAGAGCGACTTCTGTAACTAAAAAATGAACCTGCTCTCGAACTTATCCAAAAAACCGTCTTTGACGAGCGCATCAAAAAATTGACGCAAGAGAAGGAATAACAATATTAGGATGCACTTTCCGGCAGATAGTTGCAAACTGATTACGGTGAATTATGAAATGCTTTGGCGCAACGTCTTTAATTTATCAAAGATTCAATTACTTTCAACTGCATTCCGCCGCCAACATAATTTTCGTCGGAATGGTCGAAAACCGCGTCTAATTCTTTCTCAACATCGCCGATAAATTTGTTTGTATTCTTCGCTTTCGGCAGGAATTTCGCAAAATCGTAAAGCTCCGTATCGAGCAGATGCGACGTAGCGACATTTCCCGCCGCGCCGAGCATCGAGTTGCGGATAAGCGGAATTTCTTTTTCTAAATCATCAATCAAACGCTTGATTCGCGCCCGCTTTAAATTAGGTTGTGAACCGCAGAGATTACACGGAATTATCGGGAATTTTCGCTCTTCGGCATAACGCGCAATATCTTTTTCAAAACAATAAATCATCGGACGAATAACCGTGTTACGCCCGTCATCCGAACGCAAAATCGGCGGCATCGTTTTTAAAATTCCGGTGTAAAAAAGATTTAGTAAAAGCGTCGAAGAAACATCGTCAGCGTGATGTCCGAGCGCGATTTTCGTGCAGCCTTCCGCAACCGCCGTTCCGTAAAGAATGCCGCGCCGCAAACGCGAACAAACCGAACAATAAGTTTTGCCTTCGGGAACAAGCCGCGTAACGGTCGAATAAGTATCTTCAACGACAATTTTATACGGAACGCCGATTTTTTCTAAATAATTCGGTAAAACTTCTTCGGGAAAATCCGGCTGTTTCTGGTCGAGATTGACAGCGAGAATTTCAAAATTTACGGGCGAACGCTTTTGCACATCGAGCAAAAGATCGAGCATCGTATAGCTGTCCTTTCCGCCCGAAAGACAGACCATAATCTTATCGCCTTCCGAAATCATCGAAAAATCGGCGATTGCCTTGCCCATTTTCTTGAGCAGTTTAGTTTTTGTTTTAGTTTCGACAAACAACTTTCAGTAAAACCTCCAAAACAGTAAAGTTTGACATTTCGCGCTCGAATTGACAAATGTAAGTCGTTCTACTTGTTATAAAAAGAAAAGCCGACTGTAAAAATCGGCTTTCAGATTAATTTTGCTTCATCTAATGTTAGCGTTCGGTGTCGCGTTGATTAGTTGATTAGTAGAAAAACTTTTGATAATTAATATCGTAAAAACTCTACATTCAAGTTTTTAGAGGTAAGAATTACCCGACAAGCAACATTTTGAAAATAAGAAAGATGACCATAATGCCCGTAATATAAAGTAGAATATTACGCGCCTTTTGAAGAAATTTATGCTTTGCATTTGATAGAACTGTAATTATTCCAGATGAGAATAGAAGAATGGATATAATTATTTGATTCCAATTACTCCAATCAAAACTCCAGATAGCAACTAAAATAACGAAAATTCCTAGCAATACACCTAAAATCTTTAAATTCATAATATCACCTCGAAAGTAAGGGCAGATTTTCCGTTTTTAGGCGAGGACAGTTTTACTTCTAAAGACAAATGTGCTGAAATGAGCGAACCTCTGCCGGTGATTTAAATTTCACTCGAAACTTTGGAGTTCTTCTATTGGTCCATCAGTAAAGCAACTTTCTTCGCGGTCTACTATTCGTGCAGGCGGTTTGTCTTCACATCGAAGCGGAATTCCCGTGCCTATACAGTTATTATTATACGCAGTTTGACTCCATTGGACTCGTTCGTTGCCTTCCATTCCGCCATGAACCCAAACATTTGGATCGTAAAAGGTTGGACGACAAATCACATTCGAGAACGTGCCACAGTCACAATCTCCGTTAGCAGAATTAGCTTCATAAGCTGTTATCCCATTGGAAAATCTTATAGTATAATTGTCATCTCGATATATAAATGGACAGCTATCGCCCGTTTGGGTGCGCCGGCTCCATGGCGCATCGCAGGCAAGTCAGATTTGTAAAAATGTCAAAATAAATGTTGCAACCAAAATGAAGTTTATTATGTGAAAAACCAACTTTTTCATTTTATTTTTCCTCCTTAATTGTTGCAATAGCCATTTGAATTTTCCTCCTTAAATTTTGCAATTCATTGGTTTTTTCTTGCGGTTGGAGTGTATCAAAGCCTTTTTGTTTCTGCATATTTTGGATTTGCTTGATAAGAAAATCTTTACCGTGTTGTAACCCGTTTTCAAAATCAACAGAAAAGTCAGGTTTCTTTGAATTTTCTTTCTGTGCAGAAGGCAAACTTGTTTCTAAACCGGAAATTATGTCCTGACTGCTCAAAGATGTTTTAGTTTCATTTAAGAATACGAGTGCTTTTTCAAATTGCTGTTTGACACCGCTTCTCCACTTTTGCATTGCCACTACACTTTTTGCTTCTCCGTCACCGGAATTGTCTTCAAACAAAACAGCAGAAAGAGTGATTTCTCTCTTTTCTTCGGTGGCGAACTGAATTGTTATTTTGTCAGTTTCATTCGGTTTCAAAGCCCATCCCATTGTTGCTCCGTTTGAGGTGATTTTTGACTTTTCATTTTTTTCTAATTCATATGAAACAACTCCCATACTAAGTAGGCGGACAGATTTATTTTATGAATATTAACCACGAAAGAACACGAAAAAAACACGAAACAAAAGATTTCTTTTCGTGATGCTTCGTGTTTTTTCGTGGTTCGATTTATAAATTTATTTCGTCCCAATACTTACTAATATTTGTTATTGAAAGTTCGACCACAAAACTAGATTCGGTGTTGCGAGAGAAAACAGGAACGACTTCTAAAGCACGTGTTTTATACAGAATCTGCACATCTGAAAGTAAATTATTATTTGAGGAAGCCAGAACTTTATCTTCCTTAAATAATAATGATGATTTTTCTTTGTAAATAATGGCGATTCCGAACAGAATCGTTAGACCTAATCCGACAATGATTGTTTTGCGTGTAATTTGAAGTTTCATTTTTTTCTCCTTGAAATTTTGAATTTATGAGTTTCTCATTTTCAGCTTTAAGTGAAAAATCGTCTTTGTAAAATTTTACGCTTCAATAATCTCACGGAAAAAGCGAAAGTCAAGCGACATTTTTTGGCGTAAAACGACATTTTTTGGCGCAGAACGACATTGATGTTCAAAAGCGGATTTTTTGATTAGATTGAAGAAAAGTTCAGAGCAATATTTCACAAATCAGCCGTAAATAAAGAAAAAGCCGACTGTAAATCGGCTTTCAAAAAGTTTTTGCTTCATTAGACTTTAAACGCAAGTTCCCGTGAAGTAAAAAACACTTACATTTCCCCAATCACAACCACCGTAGTTTGCCGAACAATTAAATGACGGATCGCCGTTTGTTCCGTCGCAACTGTAAGATGCCGAAGCGTTCCAACAACTTCCGCTCGAACTTCCTGATACAGAAAACGAACAATTCGCTGAAACAACTTGAACTAAAGGCACGAGCAGAAATAATTGTCCTAACACAAAACTCAATAAGTATTTTTTCATTTTTCTCTTCCTCCTTTATTTTCCGCCAAAGCGTTGCATAAATTTTCGTGTTTGGAGTTCGCCCATCAGAGAGCTAACGCCCGTGATTTTCTTAATGCCGATTGATTGCAAACCGCGTTGCGTTTCTTTAGCAATAATCGAACCTTCATTTGTTGAAGTTGCCATCGAAATTTGTTCGCCTTTTTGCGTTAAACTGATTTGTGTGCCGGGTTTTACAGTTAAAAGAATAAGCATACTTTTTGAACTGAATTCGTTAGCATTTGCCAAATTCGCCTGACCTTTGGAAAGCGTCATCGAATCATCGGGAATATCGGTAACATTTTCGATAACCGTTTGCGCTCCCATATTACTGTCTTTCCAAGAAACCGCGCCAACAACAAGCGTTTCATTTTCGCCTTCTTTTGCGGGCATCACGCCGACAACCCAATCTTGATTTGCAAGTGAATCGGGCAAATTCAGCGTAAGTTTTGAATCAGCCGTTTTTATATCTCTTTTCTTCGGCGACCAAGAAATTGAAACATCATTATCTTTACGCCGTTCCTGACTTGAAGCACTCGAAATAAAAACTGCCGAGGTTGCTAAAACCGCAACTAACACGAAAGCAATTATTCCGAAGTTTGATTTTAATTTTCTCATTTTTATCTCCTTGAAATTTTGAATTTATGAATTTCCCGCTCTTAGCTATGTAGAGCGAAAAATAGGTTTGTAAAATTTTACAAGCAAAATTATTACACGGAAAAAGCGAAAGTCAAGCGACATTTTTTGGCGTAAAACGACATTTTTTGGCGCAGAACGACATTGATGTTCAAAAGCGGATTTTCGATTAAGTTTTGCGGTAGCTAGTTGGCGTTACGCCGAATTTGTCTTTGAAATCGCGTGTAAAATGGCTGTGGTCATTTAGTCCGACTTTCAGACAAATTTCGCCGATGTTTAAAAATGTATTTTCAAGAAGTTGTTTTGCCTTTTCCAAGCGCAAATCACGAAGCCAAACGGAAGGCGTTGTGTCGGTTTCGACTTTGATTAGTCTTTGCAATTGTCTAATGTTTAAGCCGATAACTTTGCTCATATCTTCAATTGTCCATTGAAGTTGAGGATTTTCGAGGATTTTTTTCCGAAGCAAACCAATTCTTTTTTCCATGAAGAAAAAACTCCTTGAGATTAATTTGCGGGGACGCTAATACGTTTATACACACTTAAAAAATTAAAGTCAAAGATTTCAGCTTTTGCAAAAAAAGCTAGACATTAGACGAAAAAATCCTTTATCATAAAATTTAGCTGAAATTTTAAATCAATTCGACATTTCAATAATAAAATTGTCATTAATTTTTAAGCGACAGGCGTTTTTTAACCGTCCGAGTCGTCAAATTCTATATTTAAATGCGGAGGATTTCCAATAAAAAATTATGATTAGAATGGGCAGAAGTTCCGGCAAGGAACAAACGAATGAAGTGAATAACAACGAGCAATCATCGAGTTATTATCAATATACGAGCGAAACACAGCCGTCTTCGACGCGGGCGATTTCCGAAAGTGAATCAATGGCGCGGGACATTAAAGAAGGTCGTTTGAGCGGTTTTGTCGGCAACGGCACGGTCTTAACCGGCGAAACAAATTTCCAAGCGATGTTGCGTGTTGACGGACATCTGACAGGGCGCGTTA
>CALMEH010000216.1 GCA_937863115.1 uncultured Acidobacteriota bacterium | reverse complement strand
CGCAATAGATTGTCGAAGAAACAGGTTATCCGGCGATTATTCGTCCGGCATTTACGCTCGGCGGAACGGGCGGCGGCGTGGCGTTTAACCCCGAAGAATTTGAAGGAATTGTTAAAAGCGGACTTGCCGCATCGCCGATTTCGCAGGTTTTGATTGAAGAATCAATTCTCGGTTGGAAGGAATACGAACTCGAAGTGATGCGCGACCTTAATGATAATGTCGTGATTATTTGTTCGATTGAAAACTTCGACCCGATGGGTGTTCACACGGGCGATTCGATAACGGTTGCGCCCGCGCAAACGCTGACAGATGTTGAATATCAACGCCTCAGAGATATGTCAATCGCGTGTATTCGCAAAGTTGGCGTTGAAACGGGCGGTTCAAATATACAGTTTGCAGTCAATCCAGCAAACGGCGACGTTCGCATAATTGAAATGAATCCGCGTGTGTCGCGCAGTTCAGCTTTGGCAAGTAAAGCGACAGGTTTTCCGATTGCGAAAATTGCGGCGAAATTGGCGGTTGGCTACACTTTGGACGAAATTCCGAACGATATTACGAAAAAAACTCCGGCATCTTTTGAACCGACAATTGATTATGTCGTAACGAAAATTCCGAAATGGGCATTTGAAAAATTTCCCGGCGCGGAAGATGTTTTGGGAACGCAAATGAAATCAGTCGGCGAAGTTATGGCGATTGGGCGGACATTTAAAGAATCGTTGTTCAAAGGCTTGCGCTCGCTCGAAGCGGTTAAACCTTTGCGCCTCGAAGGAATTCCCGACCACGTTTTGCAACGCAAACTTGCAAGACCGAATTCAAATCGGTTTCAATACTTAACTTACGCGCTTCAAAACGGCTATACGATTGAGGAAATTCATCGTTTAACGAAAATTGATCCGTGGTTTTTGGAGCAGTTGCAGGAAGTAATGGTTTTGCAGAAACGCATTGAAACACGCAGCTTAAACGACGTTCCGAGCGAAATTTTACGCACCGCCAAAGAGTTTGCGTTGTCGGATAGACGCATCGCATATTTGACGAATTCAACCGAAAATGATGTGCGAAAACGGCGGCAAGATTTGAACATCGTGCCTGTTTATAAACGGGTTGACACCTGCGGCGCGGAGTTTGAATCGCATACGCCGTATCTTTATTCGACCTACGAAGAAGAATGCGAAGCCGAACCGACAACGCGGCGGAAAATTATGATTTTAGGTTCGGGACCGAATCGCATCGGGCAGGGAATCGAGTTTGATTATTGCTGTTGCCACGCGAGTTTTGCATTGCACGACGCGGATTTTGAAACGATTATGGTCAACTGCAATCCCGAGACCGTTTCGACCGATTACGACACTTCGGACAGATTATATTTCGAGCCTTTGACGTTT
>CALMEH010000215.1 GCA_937863115.1 uncultured Acidobacteriota bacterium | reverse complement strand
ATGCCGCGTTTTTATGCCGCGTTTTTATGCCGCGTTTTTATGCCGCGTTTTTATGCCGCGTTTTTATGTTTCACGTTTTGACCTAAACAGGATTAAAATATTATTTTCTAATTCAACAAAATAAAATAAAAAAATGTCAAAAATCTACTACACTTTAACTGATGAAGCACCGTTGCTGGCGACGCATTCTTTTTTGCCGATCGTCAAAGCATTTACGAAATCTGCAAATATTGAAATCGAAGTTCCCGATATTTCGCTTGCGGGAAGAATTTTAGCTAACTTCCCTGAATATTTGACCGACGAACAGAAAACGCCTGATGCGCTGGCGGAATTGGGCGAATTGGCGACGAAACCGGAGGCGAATATTATTAAATTGCCGAACATTTCTGCGTCTGTTCCGCAACTCGAAGAAGCGATTGCGGAACTTCAGAAACAAGGTTTTGCGTTGCCGAATTATCCGAGCGAGCCGAAAACGGACGAAGAAATTTCAATCAATAAAAAATATGCGAAGGCTCTGGGAAGTGCGGTAAATCCTGTGTTGCGCGAAGGAAATTCCGACAGACGTGCGCCGAAAGCGGTTAAAAATTATGCGAAGGCAAATCCGCATCGGATGGGCGTTTGGAGTGCAGATTCTAAAACTTCGATCGCAAATATGGATTCGGGCGATTTTTACGGCACGGAAAATTCGACGACAGTTGAAAATGACGGGAAATTTAGAATCGTTTTTTACGGAAATGATAATTCGGAAAAAGTTTTGAAGGATTTTGCACCGCTCAAAGCGGGCGAAGTGATTGATTCTTCGGTGATGAATCTTTCGGCGTTGAAATCTTTTGTTGAAGAGGCGATTAGCGAGGCGAAAGAAAAAGACGTTTTGCTTTCCGCGCATCTGAAAGCGACGATGATGAAAATTTCCGATCCGATCATTTTTGGCGCGATCGTCGAAACTTATTTCAAAGACGTTTTTGAAAAATATGCGGATGTTTTTGCTGAATTAGACATCAATCCAAATTACGGTTTGGCGACGCTTAACGAAAAAATTTCGGGACACGCCAAAGAAGCCGAAATCAAAGCAGATATTGCCGAAACGATCGAAAACAGCGCGAAGATTGCGATGGTCAATTCGGACAAAGGAATTACGAATTTCCACGTTTCTTCGGACGTAATTGTTGATGCTTCGATGGCTTCGCTCGTTCGCGGCGGCGGAAAAATGTGGAACACGCAAGGCAAAGAAGAAGACACAGTTTGCATCATTCCCGACCGAACTTATGCCGGATTTTATGATGCGATCGTGCAAGATATGAAGCAAAACGGCGCGATTGATCCGAAAACTTTCGGCTCTGTTCCGAACGTCGGTTTGATGGCTCAAAAAGCCGAAGAATATGGCTCGCACGCCAAAACTTTTCAAATGTCGGAAGCCGGAACGGGGAAAGTCGAAGACGAAAACGGCAAAGTTTTGTTAGAGCAAAAAGTCCAAAACGGCGACATTTTCCGAGCTTGTCAGACCAAAGACGCACCGATTCAAGATTGGGTAAAACTGGCGGTTAATCGTTCAAGATTATCCGATACGCCCGCGATTTTTTGGCTCGATAAAGACAGAGCGCACGATTCGCAAATCATCAAAAAAGTTGAAAAATACTTGCAAAATCACGACTTAACAGGTCTCGACATCCGCATTATGGATGTTAAGGACGCGATGACCGAAACTTTGAAACGTGCGCGTGAAGGCAAAGACACGATTTCAGTTTCGGGCAATGTTTTGCGTGATTATTTGACGGATATGTTCCCGATTTTGGAACTTGGCACGTCTGCGAAAATGCTTTCGATCGTGCCTTTGATGAACGGCGGCGGTTTGTTTGAAACAGGCGCGGGCGGTTCTGCGCCGAAACACATCGAACAATTTTTGCACGAAGGCTATTTGCGTTGGGATTCGCTCGGTGAATTTTTGGCGTTGCAAGCGAGTTTTGAACATCTGGCACAAACTCAAAACAATAAAAAAGCGCAAGTTTTAGCCGACGCCTTGGACGAAGCGAATGCGAAATTTTTAGCAACCGATAAATCTCCGGCGCGAAAAGTCGGCGGAATTGACAATCGCGGTTCGCATTTCTATCTCGCAATGTATTGGGCGGAAGCGTTAGCAAATCAAACGGCAGACGCGGAAATGTCTGCAAAATTCGCACCCGTTGCCAAAGCATTGCAGGAAAACGAAGCCAAAATCAACGAAGAACTAATCGCCGCGCAAGGCAAACCGCAGGAAATTGACGGCTATTATCACCCGAACACCGAAAAAACTTACGCCGCCATGCGACCTTCGGCGACGCTGAATGCGATTGTGGATAGCATTTAATTTTTCTTCGCGGATGGAAATTGTAAAAGTATCATGAAAAATCGAATCCAAATATTATTAATTGCTGTTCTTATTACTTTTTCGGTTGTTAGCTCATTTGGACAAATATTGGGTGGAAATTCACAAAAGCCAGAAAAAAAAACTAAAACCTTTGAGCATATCGGTTGTGGTTTTCGCTTTCCGTATCCGGGGAAACTCACATTGTCAACTTCTATCAGCTATTCTCCTTACAAAGAATTTGGAGATGGAAAAATTAACCGATTCACATCGAATTTAGCTACATCTGATATAGGTTGTATTGAGTTAGACGATCCGCCAAGGAAAATGAAAAAGGATGAGCTTATCGCATCACTAAATTCAATGACCAAGTCCTATTTAAGCGATTCATCCGACTTTATTTCTCTTCCATCAACTATTGCCGGCGGAAGAGAAATATACGAATTCAAGACAAAAACGGACACCTTACGTCGCATAAAATATATTCTCGAAGGTAATCGCGTATTGATTTTCCTTGCTAGTGCCAGTAGTATTCGCGGAATTGAGGAATCATTAAAGATTTTTAACCTGGTCGAACACTTTTCAGTTGGCGAAACTGTAGAAAAAAGAATGAAAATGGCGACACAAAAATCTCTTCCGCAGTCGCCCACCATAGAACTTAAACAAACTGACGCTGCACACAACAATCTTAAGGGGCTTGTTAAATCAGTAAGAGTAGAAGCAGTTGATGTGCCAATTCTGGTTGGAAAAGCGGAACGTCGAATCAGGTCTGATGAAATATATGACAGGTTTGGAAACTTATTAAAGGATTTTTGGTTTCAAGATGCGGGATACCCAACATCTGTTACGATATATGGATTTGTTGATGGAAACCGTGTTTCCGACTCAGAAGATATTGACTACGACACAACTTTTCGAATTAGTGTTGTCGAACAAGGGAATGTGAAATCGTTTCCTTCTGACCCAAAATACAAAGATCGCTACGAATATAAATACGATGACTCAAAAAGAATTATTGAGCGTAAAAGATATGATAATCAAGATGAGTTAAGAGCAATTTATAAAATCACTTATGAAAATGATTTGATGGAAGAAAAACGGCTTGACGCAAGTGGGAAATTAATCAGCACGCAACGCCGAAATTTCGATAGTGATGGGAATGAAATTAAGTATGAATTTTGGTGGTATGAGAACACCGATAAAGAAGTAGAAACATACGAATATAAGAAATTTGATGCGGCTGGAAACTGGGCAGAACGGCGAGTTGTCAAGACTATAATTAATCGTGGATTGATGCGGACAAAAACTTCTAATGAGTTCCGTAAAATTATCTATTACTCAAAATAACTTTAGCTGTGGAAATAATAAAAGGCTTTCGGCGACGCTAAATGCAATCATTGACGCAATTTAGACAACAGATTGAACAGATTACACAAATTAAAAAACAAAATCTGTGAAATCTGTGAAATTTGTGCAATTTGTTGTCTATTTTCCTTCTATTTCTTTGGCAACGGCAAAATCAAAATCGGTAATGCCACTGCGGTCGTGGGTTGTCAGATTTATTTCGGCATAGCCCCAACCGAAATAAATGTCGGGATGATGATCGTGTCGCTCGGCAATTTCGCCGACTTTGTTGACAAACGCCAACGCTTCGGTAAAATTATTGAATTCAAATCTTTTCGATAAAATCGAATTTTCTACCTTCCAATCTTCAATTTCGGCTAGATTTATTAAAATTTCATCGGGTAAGAGTTTTCTACGTTCCATTTTGTTTTTTACGCTCCTGTTATTTTGGGTTATACTTTAGATTTTGTAATTATAACGACTTTAGATAGGTTTATTCAAAATGCGCGCTTTACTGAGATTTATTATTTTAGCTTTTATATTATTCGCCGTTTCGTGTGGCGGAAATCAAAAACCGCCCACGCCGGTTGATACTTTCAAGGCTTATACTTGGGCTTTCAAACAAAAAGATACGACAACGATGAAATTGTTGCTTTCCGAATCTTCTTTGAAAATGGCTGAACAACAAGCCGCGCAACAAAATGTTACGGTTGACGACATCGTAAAAAACGAAACGCTTTTTACCGAAGGTCAGAAAGATATTTTCTTTCGCAACGAAAAAGTCGAAGGCGACCGCGCGACGATTGAAGTCAAAAACAGTTTCGGTTCGTGGGACGTTGTGCCGTTTGTCCGTGAAGAAGGAATTTGGAAAATTGACAAGCAGGGCATCGCCACGCAAATTCAGCAGAAAAACGATATTAAGAACAAAAGGCTGGATGAATTGATAAATAATCCGAATCCGCAAGATGGTTCGATTAATCCGACAATGCCGCAAAATAATTCGGTTAATCCGACGAATCCGCAAGATTTTTCGATTTCGCCGAATATGCCGCAATCGAAAGATCCGCAATCGAAAGATTCAGTTAATCCGAATGTATCGCCGTCGGTTATTACGAATCAAACAGTTAATCCGTAAAAAAAAATATGAAGTTTTACAAATTTATAATCATCGCGCTTTGTGTGTTTTTCATCGCCGGATGCAGCAACACGGCAAACAATCCGTCGAGCCGCACGCCGACTGAAACTTTGAAAGCCTTAGGCGAAGCCGGAAAAAAGAAAGATACCGTTACAATAAAGAAATTGCTGTCAAAAGGTTCGCTCGAATTGCTCGATAAATCGGCGAAATCGCAAAATCAAACGTCCGACGGACTTTTGACCAGAGAAAACGGCGCACCATTTCAAAACATTAACGAATACGGCGCAGAAAAAATCACAGGCGAAACGGCAACCGTCGAAGTAAAAACCGAGTTGATAAATCAATTTGAAACTATCCCGATGGTGCGCGAAGACGGCGAATGGAAAGCCGCGCTCGATAAATATGCCGAAGATATTATGAAGCGAATGACCGAGCAAATGAAACCGCTCGAGCAAAATTCAAATACAAATATAAAGCCGAACACGAATCAAAATTCGGCAACAAACAGTGAATTGAAATCAATTCAAAACAGACTGAAAAATAAATAGAGGAATAATTTTTTAAGTGGCAATAATCAAATCATTTCGCGCTTTGCGCCCGACATTCGAGATGGCAAAGCAAGTTTCCTGTGTGCCTTACGACGTTGTTTATGAACGCGAGGTGCGCGAATTTATCGGCATAAATCCTTTGAGTTTCTTGCGCGTTACACGCTCGGAAGCCGAATTTCCCGAAGGCGAAACGCCCGCGCCGAACGTAGTTTTCGCTAAAGCAAAAGAAAATCTCGAAAAATTTATCGCGGACGAAATCTTCTTTACCGAAGCCGAACCTTCAATTTATATTTATCGTCTTTCAAACGAAACGCATTCGCAGACGGGCATCGTCGCCTGTTGTTCGATTGATGAATACGAGCGCGACATCATCAAAAAACACGAAAAAACGCGCCCCGATAAAGTCGAAGACCGCACGGGACATATGATTGAACTCGAAGCGCAAACCGGCTTGATTTTTCTCGCTTTTCGCAACACCGAAACGATTAAAAATCTGATTGCGGAAACTGTCGAAACAAAACCGCTCTATAATTTTCATTGCTCCGACGGCATTCGTCAGACGGTTTGGCGCGTTGCGTCGCCCGAAGATTTTGTCGTGGCGTTTGAAGAAGTTCCGAATCTTTACATTGCCGACGGTCATCATCGGATGGAAAGCGCGAAACTGGCGATGGAAAAGCTCCGCGAACAAAACGAAAATCATATCGGAACGGAAGATTATAACTACGTTGTCGCAGGAATGTTTCCGGCAGAAGATTTGCGAATTTTGGCTTATAATCGTGTGGTTAAAGATTTGAACGGATTGACGAAGGAAGAATTTTTCCAAAGGTTAAGCGAAAATTTTATTGTTTCGGAAACTGAGAAAAAAGAACCGAATCAGCACGGCGAAGTTTGTATGTATTTAGATGGCAAATGGTATGATTTGCAATTTGCCGTCAACTATTTCCGCGAACCTGACCCGATTGAGCGGCTTGATGTAAGCATTTTACAAGATTACATTTTAGGACCGATTCTCGGAATTGACGACCCGCGCACAAATCGCCGAATCGGCTTTATCGGTGGCGCACGCGGCACGGGTGAACTCGAAAAATATGTGAATGACGGCACCGTAGAACTAGCCTTTTCGCTTTTCCCGACCACGATGGACGACCTTTTTGCCGTCTCCGATATGGGCGAAATTATGCCGCCGAAATCAACTTGGTTCGAGCCGAAATTGAAAGACGGCTTGCTCGTTCATTTGATTTAAATTTATTGCCTGCGAAATATACGAAAACAACGAAAAAAGATTCTTTGATTTTTCTTTTTTTCGTATATTTCGTGTCTTTCGCAGGCAAATTTCCTTAGCTTAACGCAATCAATTCTTGAATCTGCTGATGAACCTTTTCGTTCTTTTCGGTTTCCAAAATATTTTTCAAAATCGGTTCATAAAATCTGCCGTATTTTTTCAAATGCGCTTGCGCTTGTTCGCGGATTTTTTTTGAATTGGAACGCAAAAATCCGACTTGTTTCCGCACGTCTTGTTCCATTTCGGGCGTGATAACCTCGGCGCGTCCGACAAAAACTCGCACCGTTTCCTTTGGTTTCGGCTCGACTTGCAAAGGCAAAATTTTGTCGGTTGATTTTTGCGTCAAAGTATAAAAAACGCGCAAACCTTCTTCAAACCAACTGTCTTTCCAAGTTTCAATCATCGCTTTGGCTTCTTTTTGATAAAGTCCTTCGGCAACGAGAATTTTTTCGAGTTCGGCAAAAACTTCCGAAACTGTTTTGTTCGTTTCGGGGCGTATCACAACAATTTCTTTCGATAAAGATTCAATAAACTTAAAGCCGATGCGCCCACCGCGATTTTCAAAAATTATGATGTTTTTTACTTCGTCCGTTCCCAAATCCTTCAAAGTCAGATTTTTGCCGTCAATTTTAACCGAAAGCGGCAATCCGTAATTGCCGATTCCGCGGTAAAACAGAAATTTTTCCTTTTCGATTTTAGTTTTATCGGCGTTGCAAACCTGCACGGCAACTGCATCGGTTTCACGCGCCGGATAATAATGGCTGTCCGAAGTTTCGCGTAAATAATTCGGCGTTTCATTGGGCAGAAGTTTGATCGTTCCCCAATTTATGCCGTTGCCCGAACTCGCTTTTTGATTGTTTCCGGCTTCCTTGTTGACGACGCTTGCTTGCGGATACCATTCGGTAATTTTTCCGCCCGGAAAGTCAACTTTAACCGAAATTTCCTGCTCGTGTTTCGTGTAAAAATAAATCACCGGCGTTTCCATCCGCACTTTTGCGAGCGTCCGCGTTTTGCCGCTCAGACGAGTTTCGTAAGTTTCCCGAAAACCGTCTGTTTCGTCCATCGTATAAACAAATTTCGGCAAATCGGAAGTTTCCGACAAAGGTCGCCAATCAATCGCCATCCCGTTTTTTCCGGCAATCGAAGTAAAAGTTCCCCATTCGTGAACGACCAAATCATTCGGTGATGCTTGTGTCTTTTCGGAAACATAAAAATTGGAGAGTAAAATCGTCAAGCCCAAAGTCAATACAAGAATAAATAATTTCATAATTTTCTCCTTAGTTTTGAGTCCTGCCTTTAGGCGGCTTTTCGCTGATAATCAGGTTTTTGAATATAAACGCAAAGCCGCCTAAAGGCGGGACTCAAAACTTATTCAAACCAAACATTTTCGACTTCTTTCCACCAAGCGTCGAGCATCTTTTTATCGAGCCGCAAAATACCTTCAACCGTAACATTTGCGGACGGTTCGACCAAATTTGCCAGCGCGTTGAAAACCTTTCCGCGCTCCGTTTTCGGCACACGCGAGAGCAGATGCCAAAGCGTCAGCGAATCATACAAATTTGCTTCTTTGATAATCGTTTCCAACGCGGAATTTCCGCCGTTTTGAAAATCAAACTTATAAAGCGCAGACTGCAATTCGGCAGACGAATCTTCGGCAAAAGGCGTTCCGATGCCTTTGCCTTTGCGCGTTAAAGCGATTGCTCCGGCAGGAACGATTGACGACAATTTGCCGTTTTCGAGCGCGACAAAACCGGTCGTAACCTGCAATCGTGAATTGCCGTTCTTATCAACTTCGAGCGTATATTCGCAACCCAAATCAACTGCTACGGCAGACGGAGTATCAACAATAAAAAGTCTCGGCGGCGCGTCAATTTTCGCTTTCATCAAACCTTTTTCAAGCGAAAGACGATGTTCGGTTGATTTTGTTTTAACCAATTTTACCCGCGAATTCGGCGCGATTTCGACATTGCCGATGTCAGCCACTTGAATTTTGGCGCGTGAATTCGCGTCGGTTACCAGAAATTCGCCGACAATTAATTTTTCATTGTTGAAAGAATTTCCAATTTTCGGCATTCCCGCCAAAGTTTCGACATTCCACGACGGAAGATTGGTCTGAGAAATTATCGTTTCTTTTGGCTGAGTAGTTGAAACTTTCGGCAAAATTTGAATGTCCGAATTGGTGGTTTGCGGCGTAGTTTGAATATTTGAATTATTATTCTCCGCGATTATCCGGTTAGAGATTTGATTTGTTGCGGTTTCGTTTAAAGTCGGAATAACTTGTGGTGTTTCAACACTTACAGGTTTTTCGTCTTTAACAATTTTTAACGAATTATTTCTCAAACTGTGGCAAACAATCCGCAAATTACCAACAATCCAAACGCCGCCGCAAAAGCGCGTGAGCCGAAAAACGCGAAAAGCGGAAACGCTTTTTCCTCTTTTTTATCTAAAGCATTTTCGATTTTGCGCCAAAGATTTTCGGGTGCATTGTGTTGATTTAATTGACTCGCCAAAGCCGCGCCGAGCTTGATTTCATCGTGTTCCGCACGACATTCGACGCACACGAGCAGATGTTCGCCAATTTCTTGACGTTCATCGTTTGCCAATTCGTGATTGACGAATTCAGAGAGTTTTTCCTTGTAATGCTTTTCGTTCATTTTTTATTCTGCCGCAGATTAACGCAGATGACGCGGATTATTTGATTGAATTTTATCCGCGAAATCTGCGTTAATCTTCGGCTAAATTTCTTTCTTCAAATGTTTCAGCTTCTGTGCCAACATTTTATGTCCGCGATTCAGACGCGATGAAACCGTTCCAATCGAGCAATCCAAAACCTTTGCAATTTCGTCATAACTCAAGCCTTCGGAATATTTAAGCAAAATTGGCAAACGAAATTTTTCCTTTAATTCGCCAATGGCGCGTTGCACTTCGTTCGCTATTTCGCGTTTTTCAAATTTTTCGTCTTGCGTTTTTTTTACGCGAAGTTCGCCGAAAAAATTCTCGATTGAAAAAAATCTGCGTGTCTTTCGCTGTTCGTCAATGCAAGCATTTATCGTCATTCGATAAATCCAAGTCGTCAATTCCGATTCGGCGCGAAAGTCTGCGATTTTGTTAAAAATTTTCAAAAAAACTTGTTGAGTAACATCTTCTGCGATTTCACGATTGCCGCCGAAAAAGCTTAAAGACACCGAAAAAACCCGTCTTTGATTTGCCCTATAAAGCGACTCGAACGCCCTGCGACTGCCGCTTTTGCATTCGGCAACCAAATCTTGTTCGGTAATTTTTTCGGTCATTCGGACAGCGCACTCCATTTTGGTTTTCCCGTAGATTTTACATCAAAACTGCCACGTCGCTACCGCTCTGTGTTCTGACTTTTGCTCATTGCCCAAATATCGTTGCTATAAACGAAAGTTATTTCGCCGTTTTTGGTGAATGAATATTTTCCGCCGGTCATAAAAAGTTTGTCTTGGAAAACCCAAGCAACTACGCCGCCGCGCGGCGACCAAGGCGCAGATTGTTCTTTCCAATTTTCGCCGTCTTCGGAAACATAAAGTGCGTTGGCAAAATTTCCGTCGTTGCGATTTCCGCCGATAAGCCATAATTTTCCGTCAAAAACCACAGGCGTTCCTGATAATTTGTCAGTCGAATTATTTTTTGTCTGCGTCCAATTTATGCCGTCATTTGATGACCAAATTTCTTTGTCAGCATTCGGGTTAAGCACTTTATCGCCATCAATTACGCTGCCACCGATAATCCAAATTTTGTTTTTGAACACTGCAATTTTTGAAACATTACGCTCGGAAAAACTCGCTTTTTCTGCAACTCTCGTCCAGTTCACGCCGTGCGCCGAACTCCAAACGTCGTTGTAATATTTTTTTCCGTCAAAACCGCCGATGAGCCAAATTTTATCATTGAAAACTGTTGCGCCGTAAAAAATTCTGTGCGGCAGATTCGATGTTTCTGCGACGGTTTCCCAAAATTTTCCGTCTGTTGTGCGCGAAATTTTTGTCGAAATTTTGAAATCCGAATAATTTCCCTGCAATGCTCCGAGTGCGTAAATCGCTCCTTTGAATTGCACAAATTTTTGATACGCCGAATTTAAGCCGCTTTCGGGTAAACTCGTTTTCGTCCAATCTTTACCGTCTTTTGAAAGCCAGCCGCCTTGATTCAAAGCGAGCAAATTTCCGTCGTTCATTAAATAAACCGGATAATTATAACTCTGCGGAAATTCAGCTTTTGCCGTGATTTCCTGCCAAACATATTCGCCCGTTTTCGCTTCGCTTTTCGCGCAAGCCGAAACGGATAAGCTCAAAACCAAAATTGCTAAAATAATCTTAAATCTCAACATTTTTCCTCCAAATTATACTTTCCAAAGTTGTATGTTGCGCTGTGCCGTCCAAATTCCGTTTGTGGTTTTTTCGAGTTTCAAAATCGGATTAAAACCGCCTTTTTGTCCCGCCTCCGTGCGTTCGCGTGTGGAAATCAGCGTATCGCCTTCAAACAAATAATTGTCAATCCAATCTTCTTTCATCGTTTTGGTCGTAAGCGTTGTGTGAATATGCGCGGCAAAACGGTTTTCGGGATACGGCGCAGGTTTTATCGTCTGAAATTCGTATTTTCCCTGTCCGTCCGTCAACATCCAACCACGATAGCGTCCGTGTTTGTGTTCGCCCGATTTTCTGCCGTAATAACCGTAAATATCGGTGTG
>CALMEH010000214.1 GCA_937863115.1 uncultured Acidobacteriota bacterium | reverse complement strand
ATTTGAAAGCTAATTCGGAATACACAATTTTCAGTCTTGCAAGCGGAATGTCGCAGGACGATTTGCAAATTACGGTTTCTTCACCGGATGCGCCGTGTGAAGATTTTTATTGGGTTTCGACTGAACTTGAAACGAAAGAAGGGGTTGCCGTTGGAACAAGTGCGAAATGGAAGGTTTTGCCGCGTGAAGTTAAACAGATGAGCTTGACGGACAAAACATATCTCGGCATCGTCAGCGGAATTTTGAAGGCGAAAGGATTGACGAAATCAAAGGCGCGAATCGAACAAGCCGTGCGTGTTGACCTCGACGGCGACGGCACGGAAGAGGTGTTGATTTCGGCGACATCTTATGTCGGAAATCCGCAACCGAGCGCGAAAGCGGGTGATTATTCCTTTGTTTTGCTCAGAAAAATAGTCGGCGGGAAAGCGCAAAATATTATTATTTCCGAACAATATATCAAAAAAGCCATCGAATTCGGCGCACCGACGAAGTTTGAAATTTCGTCTGTTGGTGATCTTAACGGCGACGGAAAAATGGAAATTATAATTTACGACGCATATTACGAAGGCAGCGGCGCAATCGTTTATGAAATGAAAGGTAACAAACCAACCAAAGTTTTAGAAACAGGTTGCGGCGTTTAAATTATTTGCCTGCGAAACATACGAAAGCAACGAAAATTTATCCAAAAAGATAAATGATTTTGATTATTTCGTGTTTTTCGCAGGCAAAATTTCTTAATCAAAAAATTATCGTGAAATATTTTTCGGGTTTTTATCACTTTAACTGAATGGCGAATTTTGCCTAAAAAATTAAAGTTGAGGAAAACTATTGATGAAAAATACACGATGGTTCGTTTTTGCGTTTTTGGCGGTTTTTAGTGTTCAAACAATTTTCGGACAAATTACGATTAAAGTTCCGAAAATAAATCAGCCGAAAACTTCGCCGACTCCGACGACGACTGATACAAATACAAATAACAGCAACAATCAAACCAACAATTCGAACGATTTGCGAAAGCCGGAAGCGACTGATGAGCCGGTTTTTCTGAAAACGACTTTAGATGTCCGCTGTGACATCGAAAATCGTTATTGGAAAATGCCGACCGAATCAAATTATACGAGTTGGATTCCGCAAGTTAAATTCAAAGTTTTTTACAAAGGAAGCACGAAATTGCGCTATTTGGCGGAATATTTCACGCCAGACGGCAAGCCTTGGTTCAGCGAAACTTTGGAAACGAATATGACCGATGCCAATTATCAAACGGTTGACCTCAACAGCTCACGAAGCGGCGACCGATTTACCAACAAATCAACAGTTGCTATCGGAACTTACGGCGTAAAAATTACCAATCAGCGCGATAATTCCTTGGTTTTCGAGGGCAAATTTAAGGTAAATAAATACAAATACGGCAACAATCTTCCGATGTTCAAAAATCAATACAGTTTTTACGTCGAACAAGATTGGAATTTGCCAATCGGCTACGTTTGGCTAGATTACAAAGGCGACCAATATGCGCCGCTCGTAAAGGTTGGAATGTGGTTCAAAAACGATTTGCGTTCGAGTGATTTTGAAGGAAAACTTTTCTACAACGGACAGGAAATCGCCACGACTGACGATATGGGCGAAGCGAGCAACAACGACCGACGTTTTCCGAATGTTACTGAAAACAAAGAACTTGCGTATTGGCAACGCTGGGACTTTTCTTGGAACAAAGCTCGTTTCAAAGCCGGAAATGGTGGAATGAGTTATCCTAATGCGAAGATGATAAACACAATGCCGGGCGAATACACAGTGAAAGTTTTCTTTCAAGGCGTGCAAGTGCGCGAAGCGAAGTTTTCAATCGCCAACGGCAATTTTCACGACCATAAAATCATAATTCCCGTAAAAGTTATTGGAACAACCGAAAAATGGAACGCCACCGCTTGGAAAACCGATGCTTTTTACGGAAATCCTTTGACAGGTTTTAACGCGCCGTAAAAATTCACCACAAAGACACAAAGGACACAAAGAAAATCAATAAAATCTTTGTGTCCTTTGTGTCTTTGTGGTGAATTTAAGTTTTTTCATAAATCAGACGAAGCCCTTCAAGCATTAAGTTTTCGTCAACAATTTCAATAATTTCCGCGCTTTCGGCAATTAAATTTGCATAACCGCCGGTGGCGATGACTTTCGGTTTTTCGCCGAGTTCGTCAGACATTCTTTTGATAATTCCTTCGGTCAAGCCGACATAGCCGTAAAAAATGCCGGATTGGATGCAGGAAACAGTTGAGTTTCCGATAACTTTTTCAGGTTTTGCGAGTTCGACGAGCGGAAGTTTTGATGTTCGGCGATGTAACGCGTCTGCCAAAAGATTAATTCCCGCAACGATTGTTCCACCAAGATATTCGCCTTTCGAGTTGATGACTTCGATGTTTGTTGCTGTCCCGAAATCGCAGACAATACAGGGTTTGCCGTATTTTTCGAATGCTGCAAAAGCCGCGACAATTCTATCAATACCGAGATTTTCGGGCGGAAAATATTTAATCTCCAAACCAAAATCGAAAGTCCAATCAACAAAAAACGGCGAAACATCAAAAAACTTTTCACCGAGATTTTGAAATGCTTCGCGCAATTCGGGAACGACCGATGAAATTATGATCGCCGAGATTTTTGAGTCGAATTTATCTGAAATTTGTGAATTTATTTCGTCGGAATTTAGCTTGCGAACTGTTGGAATCGTGAAACGCGAAACGAGATTTTCTTTATCAAAAATGCCGAATTTGATGGAAGAATTGCCAATGTCAACTGTTAAAATCATAGTTTCCGGTTTCTAGTTTTTAGTTTCCAGTTTCTGGTTATTAAACCCGAAACTAGAAACCGGAAACTAAAAACTAACCTTGAAGCGGCAAACCGTCATAAACAATTTGCCAACCGTTAAGTTTGCTCGTGCGAAGCGATTGTGTGAACCATTCGAGCGCGGCTTCGGGCGTTTCGTAGATTTGCACGGAAGGCACGTTTTCACGCGGATCAACACGGCAAATCGCGCCGCCTTGCGAAGCGGTTTTGACACACAAAAGCGCAATTATATTGTTCTTTGAAAGAATCGCCGTGCGAATATTGATTTCTTCAAACTCGTCAAATTCGTCATCGAATTCGTCAAAATCTTCTTCGTTAAAGTTTTCGCCGAAGTCTTCAAATTCTAAATCTTCCGGCTCAAAATCAAAATCTTTTTCCATAATGCTTTTTACAAGTTACACTCTTGCGGCATAAAATTCAATCCATACTTAACTTCTGCGAAAGATTTCTTTGTTGTTAAATTTGCAAACATTTCAGAATCATTAAATCATTGTTTGTGTTAAGATAATTCGTAAAATTGAATATCAAGGGCAAAATGTTAATTCGTTTTGCCGTTAAACATCTAAAAAGGGGAAGTATTATGAAATCGAATTTATTTTTTATTTTAGCGATTATTTTTATTTCGGCAGGCGGCTTTTTTGAAGCGCGGGCGCAAGGCGAATTGGTTTCGACGACGATTGTAATCAACGAAGTTTATGGCGGCGCAGGGTGCACGATGGGGGGTTGTTCGGCACTTTGCCGCGATTTTATCGAACTTAAAAACATCAGCGCAAATCCGGTTGATGTAACGG
>CALMEH010000213.1 GCA_937863115.1 uncultured Acidobacteriota bacterium | reverse complement strand
GATCCAAAGCCAATTATAACTGTGAATCGGTTTGATAATTCCGTAGCGAACTTCTTCTTTTTCTTCAACGAATGAACCGAAAATTCTGTCCCAAAAGATAAAAATTCCGCCATAATTTTTGTCTAAATATTCATCATTCACGCCGTGGTGAACGCGATGATGCGATGGCGTATTAAATACGAATTCAAACCACGCGGGCATTTTTTTGATAACTTTCGTGTGAATCCAAAATTGATAAATAAGATTCAAACCGTGCATAAACAAAAACGCCCAAAGCGGAAAACCCAAAAACGCCAACGGCAAATAAAATATCCAATGCGCGATGCCCGAAAACCAACTTTGGCGCACGGCAACCGACAGATTATATTGATTAGACGAATGATGAACGACGTGAAAATTCCAAAAAAAACGCGATTCGTGGCTGATGCGGTGAAACCAATAATAAAGAAAATCGTCCGCAAAAAGCAAAATCGCCCACGACCACCAAACATTCATCGGCATCTGAAACGGCGCAAAGTTTTGATAAATTCCTTCGTAAAAAAAAGTCTGAATTACAGCAAATATCGCACCGAACGCGACACTTCCGAAACCGAGCGCGATATTCGTCCAAACATCTTTGCGGTCATAATTTTCCTCGTTTCTGACAGAAAGAAAAATCTCGACCGCAATCATCAGCGCGAAAAAGGGAATTGCGATAACGGTCGGTTTCAACATAGAAAAATTATAAATTGAATTTGCAAAATAGTCTTGTTAAATAATAACTTTCCACATACAGACGCTATTTTCGACACCGATATATTGCCCGTAATTCGGAATTATTTCGTAACCGCTTTTTTGATACAGTTTGATTGCTTCGGGTTGTTTCAAGCCTGTTTCAAGAACACATTCGGCAAAATTAAATTCCTTCGCCCAAGTTTCGAGTTCCGTCAAGATTTCGCCCGCAACGCCGCGTCCGCGCATATTTTCTTTAACGAACATCCGCTTTATTTCCGCCGTCTTTGCTTCAAATTCCTTAAACGCACCGCAACCGACCGCCGTTTCATTTTGATATGCGACAACGACTTCGCCGATTTTATCGATTTTATTAAACTGCGCGTAAAACGAATGCTCCGCGCCGTCCCGAATCGCCAAATCAGCATCAAGCAAAGCGACAAGTTCACGAAAATCAATATTATTTGAATCTGTTCTGATTAATTTTGTTACCATTTTTGATATATCGGAAGTTACCTGATTTCTCAATATCTTCCGAAACTATCAGCTATCACCTATTCCGAAAGTGTTAAAAAATGACGAATTAAAGTCGTTTTGCCCCGGCACTTGCCAAAATTAATTTGTCCAATCTGCTTTGCCGAGTCGATTCCTGTTTCGCCGTCATCACCCAATTTATCATCTGCTTTTTATACCAATTCGCCTGCGATTCAAAAAATTCCCAAGCCGTTTCGTGTGCTTTGAATTGCTTTTCAAAATCAACTGAAAACTGTTTCAACTCATTTCCAAAAGCATAAACCGCCGATTTATCGTCCGTCCGTTTCGCAAAAGCCGCAATTCCCGCCGGCATCATCAAACCTTTTTCCGTCAAAACCCGAACCTTTTCAATATTCACCGCACTCCAATTCGATTTCGCCTTGCGAGGCGTAAACCGATTGCAATAACTCTCCTCATCAATCTTCCGCCGCACACCATCAATCCAACCAAAACACAAAGCCTGATCCACCGATTCACTCCAAGTCATCGTGCGTTTGCCCGATTTGACATTGTAATAACCGACAATAATTTCAGTTGCCGTTTCGTGACTTTCCATAAGCCATTCGCGAAAATCATTTTGTGTCTGAAAGAAATTCGGTTTCATCAATATGTAAATAGCTTATAGCTACAGTTTAGGAACCAAAATTAATTTTAGAAATTATTTCTTTAATTTTTGTTTCTAGTTTATTAAAAGCTGGCAAATTTCTCAGGGGTGAGAAATCCTCAATATATTCGGAAATAAGTATAACGCTGTGTGCAACATTAAATTTTGCTAATCTTCTACCTTTTTTTCCACTAGCAATTTTCAATTTTTCATTTAGAAACTGTTTTGGATCGGTTAAATTTTCTATGTCTTTTAATTTAGGCAAATTTAATGGTTCATTGCCATTGGGGTTTCCTGCTGCGCGCCTCATTGCTTCTTCATTAAATAACAACCAAGCTTCTGTTTCCTTAACAGGAACAACACAAACAAAATGATTGGGTTTGTTTCCTTCAATATTTTCTATAGCAGTTAAAATTTCCGCCTCCCTTTCCTCTACAGAAGTATTATCTGAATCTCTATGTATAAAAAGAAAATCACAGGGATATAAATCAAGGGCTAATGAAATTTTTTTACTAAGCCCTTTTATTTCAAAACTTCTTGGTAAATGTCGCAAATCAGCCCAAATAGCCTCAATCGGATTTTCAATGCCATTTTGACGCAGAAGCCAACGGATATGAGGTATTAAAGCAACATCTGAAGTTCCCTCAGTTACTAATGTTATATTCAGTGATTTCATCTTTAGTCATTACCAAGAGTTGGTAGAAAGGGTTGAAAATCTAAGCGATCAATAACTCTACGTTTGCGGTTATGTTTCTCAAAATCTTTTGCAAGGTCTTTGAGTTGGTCAATTGAAAACCTTTCATTAGGATTTAGATAGGATAAAACTTTCCCTTTTGAAACAATTGACGTTCCTTCAATTTCAGCCCTCCAAGTGTCGGATAAGCAACTAAATTTAGCTCCTTCTTCAGTAATTTCAGCTACTACAAGGCTGTCGTCAGGAACTTCTGCAAAAACAGCCGGTGAATGTGTATTGACTATTACCTGTTGGAGAGGATTATTTTCATCAACCGGAAAATCGGTATCAACGGCAATATCTTGAAGGAGTTGAACAATTGCTGGAATTCTTTCCGGGTGCATACCATTTTCAGGTTCTTCCAAACAAAGAACGCCTTGTCCTAAAGGATTTAACTCTATAACAGACAATGCTAAGAAACGTAATGTCCCATCTGATAAAGCACGGGCAGAATAAGGAATTCCTTCTTTATCAACAACTTGTAAAGTTAATGTTTGACGTTGTTCATCACGATCAACTTTTACAGAGTAAACATCGCTAATTAGTTCAGATAATTTTGTAGCTATTTCACCATAAATTTTTGAGTCATTAACTTTTTTAGAATGCCCATTGCCATTTTGAGCAGTCTCTTTTTGTGCAAGATTGTATAAAGTAGCTGCTAAATGCGAACCATCCTCTCCTAAAGTAGTTGGAGAAATAAAATTGTCGGGCTGACGTAATTGAGAAGGTTCTAATTGAAGTAATCTCCAAGACCGCATTTCATTTCTTACGAGCAAAGCCGTCGGACTTTCAGCAGAATTAGTTGATGACAATACAGTTCGAGGTAAAGTTTTAGCATTTCTTCTGACTTTACCGCCGCCTTGCTTACCTTGATCTTGGTGTAAATAAATATACCGATTTTCATCGTCATCACTGTCACTCGTAGAAATATATGGAGTTAGTTTTCCACCAACAATAACAGACTTACACCAATCTTCAGAGGTTGCTAGAATTAATTCCTTTTTTGCTTTAAGACCTTTTACTCTAACTAATTCTTCATTTATTATTTCTAATCCACCGAGCGACGAAAACTTTTCATCTTTTCTGTAAGCCAATGTTAGCGAATATTGAAGGAAAGTTGATGTTGCTTCGGCTTGTTGTCCAAAATCATCAAATCCCTCTTTGGGAATTATCATTTGAACTTGAAAACTAATCTCATCCGCATAATC
>CALMEH010000212.1 GCA_937863115.1 uncultured Acidobacteriota bacterium | reverse complement strand
ATTACTTGAATTTAGCCGTGTAATTTATTGCACGGTCAGAGTCTAATTGATTTCTTGTCAGGTAGCCACAACTGAATTAGTGTTACTTAAGTTGTCGCTTACCCGACAAAATGCCTGTTTTATACTTCCCGTGCAATAAATTACACGGCTAAACTCAGATTGTCGCTCAGCGACATTTAAGGAATTATATGTATTTTCAATAATTTAGCAACGATTCTATTTTTCAATTTAAGTTGCACACAAGTTATTTCTTATTTCTCACGTTTAAAGTTTATCGGTTCAAACGAACTTTGACGATGTTCGTCGGGAAAATCGTAAAGTTTGACGCGACCGTTTTGAAAAACTTCCTTGATGCGAAAAGTGCGTTCTTCGCGGCTTTTTCCGGGCATAATTTCAGCCCGAAAAGTGATCTCCATTTCAGGACGCGCCCAAACACTCGGTTGAGGAATAATTTTATTGAAAAGTTTTTTGAAGAAACCCATATTAATCGTCTAAATCTTCTTTTTTCTTATGTTTGGCTTTGCGGCGCGTTGGATGAATTTTTTCTTCCGGTTTATCGCCGCCGAATTTTTGCGAAGGCGGCGCAGTCGGTTTGCGAATCGAATCGAAAACCGGGCGTTCGTTTGATTTTTTCTTTTTCTTGCCTTCAGCCATTAAAGAAATTATAGCAAATTTGATTATTTTATGCTTTGGGTAAATTTTATTTCCTATTGCTATAAATGAAACATAACAAGGAGCAGAAGCGACTTAGCAAATTTCATAAAAATTATAAAAGTCTGTTCGCTCTCGCTAAACGGTCCTGATTTGGCTTGTTTCTGGACAACAATAAACTTTAAAAGTTTTTCAATATTGACATTTTAATGAGAAACTCTCAATATAAATGCGGGTTTTAGGCAATAAATGACGGGGCGAAACTTTCAACCGCAAAATTATCGAAGACGCGGGGGCGACGAATATTCAAAATATCGCCGACCTTTTTGGCTTCCTGCTTCAAATTATTATATTTTGTCATTTGCGGTGGCATTAGTTTTCTTTTTTCTTGTTTGGGGACTTTTGCACGAAGAATCCGATGATATGGCATATGTTCCGGCAGGACTCGGCGCGAGTTTATTGCTTATCGGTGCCGTATTTTTGAGAGAAGTCGTTTTGAGGAAAGCGCGGAATCGGTATCTTTTAGCAGAGCGGCGGCTTGATTATAATTTGAATAATATCTCCCTTCACCGCCCGCCGAATCAAAATCCGAACAAACTTACATTGGAACAAAATGCCGCAATTATCGGGCAAATCAGAAAAAAATCGGAAGCGGCACAGATTTTGGGAAAACTTTCGGACGGACATTGGGAAGTTTTCGAAATGTGTAACCAATATCTCGGTTTGAACGAAAAGGAAATCCAAACGGTCGGTGTCGGTTCGCCGCGTTTGGCAGGTTTGCGGCGTGGCAAAGAAATTGTTGGGCAACTGCATAAATTCCATTTATTAGCTTGGGCGGAGATTGAATCGCGTGCTTTGACGCAAGAAGCGAAAAATAATGTTACAATTTCTGAAAAACTTAAAACTGCACAAAAAGCCTTAACAGTGTTGGATTCGGCATTGCAGTTTTATCCGAATGAAGTTAAATTATTGGAATCCGAAATCGCACTGCGCGAGTTTGCCGCTTCGATAAAAATTTCGCATCGGCTCGAACAAGCGGAACGTGCGGCTTTTCAAGGAAATAATAAGCGGGCAATAAGTCATTACCGCGATGCACTTTTCTTTTTGGCGAGAGAAAATGTGAGGGAAGAAGAAAAGGAAATAATTGCCGAGAAAATTAACACGGAAATCGCCAAACTCCGCGAAATTTCGGCAAAATCTAGAAACTAAAACTCAAATAAAAAGGGGAAACCTAAATGATCAGTCAAAATTGTCCCAGATGCGGAAGCAAAAGAATTCGTCGAGGCTACCGACCAACTTCATTTTTTTCAAAATTGATTTTTCGTTATAATCTGCTTTGCGACAGCTGTAATTGGGAATTTAAAGGGTTTGCCGTGCCATTTACGGTTACATCGAAACCCACTAAAAGAAGTAAAAAAACGGAAGGATAAAGTATTTTAGACAGTTTTTGAATAATGAAAATCACAGGGCAGTATTGGTTCTCATATTTTTTTCTTTCCGTTTTGTTTTTGCAAAATTTGGTGTTGGCGCAATCTCCAACGCCGACTCCATCATCTCAAAATTCTGCTGATACAATCTCTGTTTCCGAAGAAAATCTTATACATTTGGGGGATCTGATTGAGATTGATGTCGTTGGCAGCTTTGAATTCGATTGGCGCGGGACGGTTTCGCCCGAAGGATTTTTGAGCGGAATAGAATTTGTCGAAGAACCTGTCTATGCACTTTGCCGGAGCGAAGAAGAAATTGCCAGGGACGTTACCAAAGCTTATTCAAAATTTTTGCGCGAACCGCAAATCATCGTGAAAATCCTCGATCGCTCAAAGCGTTCGATAACCGTAATGCTAGGTGCAGTGAAAAACCCACAAAGATTTCAAATCAAACGTCCGGTTTATCTGAATGAATTACTAATAATTTCCGGCGGTTTGACCGATAAAACCAGCGGCGAAATTCAGATTTTTCGCCCACAAAATCTGTCTTGCACGACAAAAACAAAAACAAATGAAACCCGCGACGGTCAAAGTCGTGAAAGATTTGTCAATTCCAGCCAAGACAACGGTTCGGAATACATTAACATCAGAATAATAGATCTTTTGGCAGGTAAAAAAGAAGCAAATCCGAAAATTTTGAGCGGCGATATTATCACCGTTTCTGAGGCGCAAAGCGTTTATGTAATCGGCGGCGTGGCAAATCCGAAACAGATTTCCTATCGCTCACAGATAACTTTATCGAGAGCAATTGATAGTGCAGGCGGTTTGGCGAAAAACGCCGATGAGAGCAAAATTACGATTTTTCGGCGCGGAAAAGGCGAGACCAAATTTATCGAAGCCGATTTGGAAAAAATAAAAGCCAATCAAGCGGAGGATATTATTTTACAGCCGTTTGACATAATTGAAGTTTCGCAAAAAGGAAGCGAACGCCGGAAAGTTCCGCCGATTGTCGGCGAAGCGAATTTGGAAGCGGAAAACCCTTCAAAATTACCGCTTCGCGTGATTGAATAAAAAAACACGCCTTTTTATTGTGGAAAAACGACAATTATCATAAAATAATCAATTACTTTCGATTGGAAAGAGAAATTTATGGCACAAAATAGTTTAAGCCGCCGAACACAAGCACTTCTTTGGTGCATCGGGGTCGGCATTATTATCGGGATTTTAATTAAATACGAAATGATTCAGTTTTTGTATGTGATTGCAACGCTGGCGTTAGTCGCCTTGTTGGTTATCGTGAGTTCGGCTGATTTAGAAAAAATCGGCTCAAATGCGGGAAGTTTTGCGTCAAAAGAGGATTAATTTTTGTTTATCAAAACGTTAAAATTTGCGGTTGGATTACTGTTGTTTTTGTCAGTGTCGGCGGCTGGATTTACGCCGCAATATACCGACGAAAGCAAAAAAGTGCGGTTGCATTGGAAAAATCCGACAATTCGCATTGCCCTTTCTACGTCTTTAACGAAACAATCATTCAACTTTAAACCTGAAACCGATGTTCGCGGCGCAATTGAGCGCAGTTTGAAAACTTGGGAAAATGCAGCAAATATCAGATTTGAAACGATTTGGGTAGAAAGACAATCAATCTCGCCTGCTGGAAATTTCGGTGACGGCGTTAGTTTGATTACTGTTGGGCAAACTGCTGAAAATTTGTCCCTTTTCCGAGATGATAAAAACGGGATTTCGGCGCAAACACGCACATTTTACAATTCAAAAGGTCTAATAACCGAAGCCGATATTGTTTTGAATCCGTATCAACAATTTTCGACTGACGGCGCATTCGGGTTTTTTGATTTGGAAGCAACCTTGACGCACGAAATCGGACATCTGCTCGGACTAGAACATTCCTTCGTGTTGGGGGCGACGATGTATCTGAATCAGGGCAAAAACGGCGTTTATAACTTGCCCGCATTCAGCCCTCGGACACTTGCAGAAGACGATATTACCGGTATTCGCGCTCTTTACGGTGCAAAATCTGAGGACGAGGAATGTTGCGGCAAAATAAACGGAAAACTTGTTTTGGCAAACGGAAAACCTGCAAAAAACGCGCAAGTTTGGGTTGAAGAAGCCGAGTCGGGACGAGTTGTTTCAGGTGTTTTATCAAATAATGAAGGTGAATACCTTTTTGACGGCTTAAATCCCGGCGAATACCGAATTTACGCGCAACGTATGTCAGAAGTGAATTCATACATTGCCGAGCCAATTGGTGCGGTCTCGGTCGAAAAAGATGAAATGGCAGAAATCGTCAAAAAACTCCAATCGGCAAAAACCTCTTTTAATCTGCAATTTACGGGCTTTAAAGGGCAAATTTCTGCGCTTGCCGTGCCGGTCAATGGCGGAAAGTCATTTATCATCTATATCGGCGGAAAAAATCTCAATACTGGTGAAATCGAAATGAGTTTTAATTCGCCAAACATTTCGGTTATTCCCGACAGCCGACAAATATACGACTACGGCGATGAAATTACAGTCGCAAGTTTTGAAGTTCGTATTGCAAAAAATACACCACTAGGTGAATACGGGATTTTTGTCAGCACCCGCTCCGAACGTGCAACTTGTCTAGCCGGAAGTTTGACGGTGGAAGAATTCGAGAATATTTGGTTTGAGCGTTTGTTCGACTAGAACCACAATTTTTATTCTTAAACCCTTTCAGATTTTTCCGATAATTGAATAAAATTTTA
Organism: uncultured Acidobacteriota bacterium; assembly: GCA_937863115.1. Taxonomy (GTDB): domain Bacteria; phylum Acidobacteriota; class Blastocatellia; order Pyrinomonadales; family Pyrinomonadaceae; genus CALMEH01. Next base: position 1,054 of record CALMEH010000212.1, on the reverse strand, counting down.
ATAATGTTGTTAAAATTTAACTTCTGAACGATTTCAAGAAATAATTCATTTAAAATTTGTTTTCGCAAATTTGCAAATCATAAAATCTTGTGCATAATCAATAATTGTTCACCTCCCCGGTGAACATTTGGTCACGAGGGGTGAGGACTTGTGACCTAGGGGCGACGGTGTGGGAGACGTCGCCCTTTAATTTTTAAATTACAGAAAATAAAACCAGATAATCGGTTTTTAATATTATCCGAAGTCTCGAATCGTTTGACGGTTTATATCAAACAAACTATGATTTAAAAGTTATTTCAAGTTTTAGAAAAAAACAAAAAACAGGAATCGAACGCGGGAAAAATTTCGTGTTTCGCCTTTGTCTCGTTAAGTGAAATGGAGTGCAAAAACCATTCAGCTTAGAAAAAAAAATCGAACCACAGACGCTAATTATTAGCGTCGGTGGTTTTTTTTATTTTGTGGCATAAATTTTATGGCAAAAGATGCAAAATCCGCCAACAAAAGTTGGTTTCGGCGTTGGCTTTATAAAGGTGTAAAGGAAATCGAAGGTCCGCACGAGAAAGAAGGCGCGCACGAGCAACACGCTTGGTGGAAAGTGATGTGTTTAACTGGCGTTGATTATTTTTCGACGCTCGGTTATCAGCCCGGAATTGCATTTCTTGCCGCCGGAGCTTTGTCGCCGCTGGCAACTTTGGTTTTGGTTTTGCTGACGCTTTTTGGCGCACTGCCGATGTATCGGCGCGTGGCAGAAGAAAGTCCGCACGGCGACGGTTCGATTTCGATGCTCGAAAATCTGCTTTCGCGTTGGAAGGGCAAAATGTTCGTGCTTGCCTTGCTCGGTTTTGTGGCAACGAGTTTTATTATCACGATAACCCTTTCAGCGGCGGACGCGACCGCGCATATCATCGAAAACCCCTATGTTGAACATAATTTGCAGTTTCTTAATCATAAAATCATCGTAACTCTGATTTTAATCGGCTTTCTCGGCGCGGTTTTTCTCAAAGGATTTAACGAAGCTATCGGAATTGCGGTCGTCATTGTCATCGTATTTCTC
>CALMEH010000211.1 GCA_937863115.1 uncultured Acidobacteriota bacterium | reverse complement strand
TGAGGGGTCGCGGAGTTTTTCTACAGTCCGCAAACCGCCTCTTTGATTTTCCAAGTTGATTCATTTTTTTGGTCAGCCTGATGTTGTGCCATTTGCACCGCTATGCCCATCGCCGCAAACAGCCACCGATTTGACCGATTTCCTCTCATCCAACAGTCTTCCAAGCCAAACAAATCTTTGATCAATCCCTGCATCGGCTCGACCGTTACTCCGCGCTGCCGATAAATTGCGCGGTTTTCCTCTTTCATTTGTTCGGCAATCATCAACTGCCGCCGTTCGCTTTTGTCCATTTCTTTTCTCGGCACGGTCAGTAATTTGATGCCGTATTTATCTTTCAAATCCGCATACATCTTTTCATCGTCGGCTTTTGAGTCCATACAAACCATTTCCAAAAGATTGGCAAATGCCGGTATTTCTTCGCCTAATCGCTTCGCTTCCGAAGCTGAATTCGGCATCCAGATAAATAATCCGACCACCGATTTGCCGTGCGAAGTCAAACAAAATGTGCCGTGTCCGTAAATCCAGCCGTCCGCTTTTGAATAGCTCCAGGTTGCTTCTTTGTCCAATCCGGTCAAACCTTCCGGCACTTCGCCCGCCGCTTTTGCCTGCTTGTGCCACACTTTTCCGCCCTTGGCTTTGACCATCATTTTATCGGCAGAAGCCTCTTTAATCGAAGAACTCTCGAGGAAAGATTTGAAATATAAAACCTGCTGGCTTTCCAGGCTCGTGGCAGATTTTTTTTAATCTCTCCCGAAGCTGCGACTCCGAGATGACCGCTAAATCCAGCCCTTTGGCAATCTGCGACCAATACTTTTGCGCCATCCGATGAATCTCCAAATAGGTTTTCTCCCGACACTTGACTGCCAAAACCGCAATAAACATATCAACCACTCGGGATAATCAAAACTGCTTCCGCGTCTCCCATTGCGCTCAGGGTGCGGAAATTTGGTTAATTCTAAAAAATCAAGAAAATACTGCCGCGTTTCAGTAATCCATTCAGGATTTAATTTTGATATTGTGTTTGCCATCGAAAAACTCCTTTTTTGACAAACATTCTATCAAATCTAAATTCTATCGGCTAAAAACTCCGCGACCCCTCAGCTAATTAAAAACGAAAATTTTCCGAAGTTCCGTTAGAAACGGTCGCAATACACACAGATATATGAAACAACCGTGAATTTCTTTTCACCATATATTCCGCTGGAAGCATTTCGGGATAATTCGTCCGGTCGGGTTAAATTACCGCAAGAATCACAGATGCCTTCACATCTTCGGTTAAGAAAAAGAATTGATTGCAAGAGTGTTTCTCGAATATTGTTGCGATTCACTCTAGGTTCGGTATTGATAGTGGTAGTTTGACTCATAATTTTCTATTGACTACTTTTAAATTGATCTAAAAGGCGTTTTTCTTCCTCTAAATAACGACGGGCGTTTTCATTTTTCGGCAACAATTCGCCACGCCATTGCTCCATTGTCCATCCGGCAGAAACTATTTTTTCCAGCGGCGAGAAAGGCGCAGGAATATCAAAGCGACCAGTCGAAGCCGATTGAAAATAGGTAATTGTTCGCCCGTCTAAAGAAGTTAGCGGAAACCGAAGCAAAATTGCCGGACTGCCCGAATCTTGCTTTGAGCGAGAGAGAATTTCAAACCTCAGCGGCTGTGATTGATAGCGCACGGTGATTGTGCCGGATGGTGAAATCAATTCTCCGTTTTCAAATTTGAGTCCCGGCGGCATCAACTTTCGTTCGGAAATCAGAATCCAAATCCTGTCCAAATTCGGCGGCACATTTCCCTGCTCTTGATTTATTGCGAAAACTGATAATGAAATCGCCATTCCGAGTGCGCCGGTTTCACGAAGACGAATCGAAGTGTCATAAACTTCGCCCTTAAAGACTTCGGGAGATGTAAAAGTGCGGTCTTCATTGATCTTATCCCCCGTTTCAAGATTGGGGCGTTCGATGAATTTAACTTGTCCCTGAGTTTGGCGAGCGGAAAGCAGGCGCAGTCCGCCGAAAACACAAACAAGCAATAAAACTAAAGCGGCAACATTGAAAATGGGCGAGAAAATGATGGAACGAACCAAATTTTTTACCTGCGCCGACTTTTTATCCTTTTCATTCGTTGTTTTGTTAAGTGTCTTTTTAGGCATAATGTGCTGAATTTTCCGTTATCAAACTTTTGTAAATATGTCCGTCAAAATAGCTTTCATCTCTTTCGCCCAGCCAGCCGTCAATCTGCGGATGAAACGATGTGGCGGTCAGTAGCAGATAATCAAGTTGTATTTTGAGAAACTCCTGCGCTTCGCTGGTTTTGACGAAATAGCAAAAGTAACGAAGGAGCGAATTTTCGTCTAAATCTTCAATACTGTCACGTTCAAACGCTCCGACGACATCAATGGATTCTCTTAAACTGGGATAATCTTCAAGTCCGGCAACGCCGCGCACACCATCGAGTAGTTTGATTGCCAAAGCAAGTTGTTTTGAAGTAGCCTTTGGACACCGCGCCCGTAAAATCTCTAATTCTTTAATCAAAGAGGGCGTAGAAAAACTCGAAAAAATATGCCGCGAAATAAACGGCGCACTCAATTTATGGCGCAAATCGTTGGAAGTCGTGACGACAATCGGGCGTGATTTCCAATCGGAAACGCCGATAAAGCCATCAACCAGACGCGGAATGTAAATCAGTCCGCGTTCTAATGGCATCAGCATCGCGTCTTCAATCGAAGCCCCGAATTTATCGCTTTCATCAAGTATCAAAATCGGCGGCGCATTATTTTCATTAGATTCCGCAGCCTGTTTCGCCAAGTCGTAAGCCAAACCCATTTCGCCCAAAATCAAGAATTCGCGTTTCCATCTTTCCTGCCGAGCTTTTGCCATCAATTCATCGCGTTTTGCATGAGGCAAATTTGCGGATAAGCGGAGATTTTCATTCATCCAAGCAGATTGTTCTTCCTTGTCCCAATCGTAGAGAATTTCTTCTTGTTTCAAACCGTCGCGCCCCGACACAATGCAAATTGTCAGATTACAGCAACTTGCCAAGGCTTCGGGAAAAGCGGTTTTGCCGCTTCCGCGTGTGCCGGAAATGAGCCAACCTCTGCCCGATTTTAGCGATTGGCAAAAATCTGAGAAGTTTCGCTCTTCAGGAATGTAACCTGTCTGGCAAATTAGCCCATAAAGTTCGTTTTCCCGACTTTCGAGAACAAGTTTACGCGGATTGATTTGCGCGCGTTTTTCATCGTGCGGAATCATATAAACCTTCCTTTTTGAAAAATTATTTCCCTTCCATTGCCAAATACTTTTCCGCTAAAACGCGAAACTGCGGAGTCATTCTTGGAAGCGCGGCACGAATTTTCTCTTGGTTGCCTTCGCTGAACAGGTCTGCCAATTCGGTTTCAGACAATCCAGTTGCTGTTTTCGAGTTCTGACCTAACCTTTCCGCATCGGAAATTTCATCGGGCAAATCCGTGACCAGCACGAAAGCGGTTGTTCCTGCCGTAACTTCAACAAATTCGCTTTGGTTGCGATTGTTGCCAATCAAACCTGAAAGTTCATCGGATACTTGTTTGGTTGAATCGGAAATGACGACAGTTCCGCCCGAACGTTTGTTTCCGATTGCGCCAAGTGCAACCGCTCCGGCATCTCGAAGCCCGCTAAAGATGCGTGACCAAGTGCTTTTTATCTGCCGTTTTCGCCCGTTCACGCCCGATGCGCCGTCATTGCCCATCACTTCACCTTCAAATTTGACAAGTCCGCCGCTCACAGGGTCAATTAAACCGACAACCGAGATAAAAGCACGTTTATATTCGCTTCCGCGCAGAGTGCCGACTAATACCGTGCCTGCCGAATATGAATAATTTTTACCTGTAACGGCTCTCGTCAATTCCATTCTGACCAATCCGCCCGAAGCTCGAAGGGTATAAATCGCGCCCAAAAACCGAATCGGCAACAGCGTTCCAAGCGGAATCGGCGGTGTCGGCTGATTGGTAAAATTAACGCTTTCATTTTGAGTAACGATTTGGGCGTTCGTTTGTTTGGTTGAATTAGACGGTGAGATTTCCTTGCGTTCGATGCCAAAAAATAGGGAACGTCCAACGGGGGCATTACTGCTGGTTTCGCGTGTCGGCTGAATGACCGACTCATTGTTTCTTTCGTTGTTCGTTGAACTTCTGCTTACATTTGAAACCGAAGAAATCGGCGTTTTAATTGATTCGCCATTAGTAGTCGAAACCGGAGTATTAACTGAATTTCGGTTTGTTTCCGAAAGCGGATCCGGCACAACTACCGGCTCATTGAAATCACTGGCTTTAGTTGGCGGAATATCAACAAAAGAATTTGAATTTGCCGCGCTCGTTTCGCTTTGATTGGGAATCTCGCTGTTCGCCCCGTTAGGATTTTTTTCAGCGACCATATTCAACGCCATTTTCATCTTTTCTTCTTCCGTTACAGGCGCGGGATTCGACGAATTCGTTTGCTTCGTGCGGTCAACTGCTTGAGGTTTAACGGCGGCAAATGCTCCGATTCCGAAAAACCAACTCATCAGCAAAATTAACAGGACGAATCCGAAAACAATTAACAGACCTGCAAAAAGCAATTTTCTCTTTGACGCTTTCGGTGTGGCGGACAATTCTTCAAACTCCTCATCTTCCGTGTCAACCGATAAATTATCATCAGCCGTTTTACCCAAATCGGCGGCTTCACGAAGCAGCTTTTCGCGCTCCGTATCTTCTTCCACAATTGGCAAAGCGGCTGGTATTTCGGAAATTTCAGCTATTTTTACAGACATTTTTTCTTACTCCTTGCTTGAATTAACGCCCGGTAAAATCTTTTGCACGGGCGAATCGGCAGCTTCGCGGTGCGAAACCAGAACGCTCAGACGTTGACTTGCGCCCATCACGGGAGCGTTGTAAACCAGCGCGTAATAAACCGTTGAACCGGGCAGAATCAGACCTTCAAAACTCGTCGTTTCGACATAGATTCTTTCGAGTCGTTCGGTGTTTAGAGGATTGCCTTTATCGTCAACCGTTAAAATTTGCAGTTCGGGCGTGCCGGGAACAAGCCGCAAATTTGTCGTGGTGTTATTGCGAACCGCAACTATGACCAATCTTTGGGTTGAATCAATTTCCGAAACTGATGAAACAGCCAGACTCAAACCGTTGTTGGCTTCTGACCACGCTCCCAAACTTTTCGCCGGATTTTTCAAGCAATCCGCCAACCGCTTATTAACAAGGCGCGAAAGCTCTAATCCGGTTTTCGGAATTTGATTAGATTTGTCTTCTTTTTTCCGGCTGAGATTCCCTTTGGTTACTTCCGTCGAGGTCAATTTAATGGGAATTATTTCTTGTTCGTTTGTATTTTCTTCGGTTGTTTCTTCTGTCGTTGAACTCACTAATTTTGAATTCGCCCGTGTGTTTTTGTTATTCGTCGGCTTAATGTCATCACCCAAATTGTAGGCAAGTCCTGCGGTGCGCCGTGCGGAAACAACTTCGTCGCGGTCATAATTGATGACGCAGCGGTGAGCGTTTTGTCGAATATTGTTCACGGGAACGAATTCCAAAATCAGAATCAACCCGGAACGCATTTGCAAGGTAATCGTTGCCGACGCGCTCAGCCCGCCGACAACAAAGTCTTCGCCCGGATAAATCGTAATCGAGCGGTCTGATTCTTTGGTCGGCGATTGAAACACGGAAACGAGTTTCGGATTGCCTTCGTGAATATAATAAACACCGTCCGAAGCCGGAAATTCGACGATTGAAACGGCATTTTGGGCAAGTCCGAGCCGAACAACCGTCGGCTGTTTGGGATTGACGACCACGCTTGCTTCGCCCGAAAGATAATCGGTTTCTGATGAATTGACGACGCTGACGGGAAA
>CALMEH010000210.1 GCA_937863115.1 uncultured Acidobacteriota bacterium | reverse complement strand
CAGGTTTAGGGCTATTCATAGTCCAATCAATCATCAAAAAACACGGTGGAAAAGTTTCTGCAGACAGCAAAGGCGAAGGAAAAGGCAGCACGTTTATCGTGCAATTACCTAAGATTGTTAGTGGTTAGTAGTTAGTTGCAAGAAGGATTTTGCAACTAACTGCTAACCACTAACGGCGAACCAAATTATGAAAATTCTAATTGTCGAAGACGAACGACATATTGCTGACGGTTTGCGGTTTAATTTGGAGGCGGACGGTTTCGAGGCACAAAACGCTTACAATGGCGAAGAGGCTTTGCAAATACTTGAAAATGCAGAGTTTGATGCGATTGTTTTGGATGTAATGATGCCGAAAAAGAACGGTTTTGAGGTTGCCAAAACTTTGCGCGACGCGGAAAATTATACGCCGATTTTGATGTTGACCGCGCTCGGAAAACCCGAAGACGTTTTGCAGGGATTTGAAGCCGGGGCAGACGATTATCTGCCGAAGCCTTTTGATTTGGCAATTTTTTCGGCACGTTTGAACGGTTTGTTGCGTCGGCGCGAATGGTTTCAAAAAGAATCGAAAACGCCGATTTCAAAAGAGATTTTTATCATCAACGGTAAAACGATTGATTTCGCCAACCTCGAACTCGAAAGCGGCGCGGAAAAGGTTCATCTGACATTGATGGAAGCTAAATTATTGCGTTATTTAATCGAACACGAAGGTCAAGCTGTTTCACGCAAAACGATTTTGGAAAAGGTTTGGGATTTGCACGAAGACACCGACACGCGGGCGATTGATAATTTTATTGTGCGCCTTCGCAAACTTTTGGAAGATGCGCCTGACAAACCGAAAACTCTCCTGACCGTTCGCGGTGTCGGTTATAAATTTGTAAGTTCAGAGTCCAGGCTTTAGTGTGCGCCCGCCAGCGAAGCGCGGCGGACAGACAAACTGAAGTTTGAACTCTGAACAAATTTACCGCACAAACGCATTCGGAATCGGAATGTCGGTTGAAATTCCCCAAGTGAAAACTGTTCCGCCGCCATCCGAACTTTTTCTGATATACCAATTTCGGTCGCTCGGTCGCCAGATGGCGAAATCGAATTTGCCGTCGCCTTCAAAATCGCCGACAACCGGCAAATCCGTCGGCAAGCCCCACGCAACCGCATCGAAACCTTCGTCCGAAGAACGCAAAACATACCAAACCGCGCTCGAAGGTCGCCAAACGGCGATGTCCGCTTTGCCGTCGCCGTCGTAATCGCCCGCAACGGTTTTATCTTCCGCAATGCCGAATTGACGGATAAAAACTTGCGAATCCGACGAACGCAAAATATACCAAACGCCCGTTGACGGACGATAAACGGCAATATCAGCTTTGTCGTCGCCGTCAAAATCTGCCGCAACGGGTTTATCACCGCTTGCGCCGAATTGAACAATCGGTTCAGCGTTGTCCGAACTGCGCCGAAAATACCAACTGCCGTTTGATGGACGAAAAACCGCTAAATCAGCTTTTCCGTCGCCGTCAAAATCTGCCGGAGCAGGAATATCTTCGGGCAAACCGAACTGTTTATAATAAATCCGTCGGTTTCCAATAACATCAAGCACGAACCACAAACCGTTTTCGGGACGATAATAAGCAATCTCCGTGCGCCTGTCGCCCGTTTAATCAGCCGGAACAAGCGTGTCATTGGAACGCCCAAATGATATAAATGCTCCCGACGAATTAAGCGATTGAATAAAATACGAAGTGTTTGACGAACGGAAAACGGAATAATCGGTTTTTCGGTCGCCGTTATAATCAAAGAGATTTCCTTTTGCCGCCAAACAACTGTTGAGCAAAACCGAAACATCATTCGAGCCGGAATTTGCCGTAATCATATCGGGTTTGCCATCGTTGTTAAAATCGGCGGTTTCGACGGCGTTTGGAAATAATCCGACGGAAACATTACTTGTGAGAACAGTAACCGAATTTCCGCCGCTCAAGGCAGTTGCAATCGTCTTCGTGCCTGTTCCGGTGTAATCGCCGGAAGTTACCGAAATCGGATTTGTGCCAACTGCCTGACTGCCGGAAGAAGTAAAATCACCCGTGCTGTTTCCTGTATAAAATCTGACATTATCGGAGTTATAATTGGCAACTGCAAAATCGAGAAAACCGTCTGTGCCGAAATCGGCAACTTCGATTGAAACGGGACCGGCATTTGTTGTCAGATTTTGTCTTAAAAGAAAAGTTCCGTTGCCAACGCCCGAAAAAGTCGAAACGCTGTCTGCGCCAAAACTCGTGACGATTAAATCTTGATTCCCATCACCGTTATAATTTGCCGCCGCGACAAATGACGGTTGTGTGCGTGTGCGAACGGGCGTTCCGGCAGTAAATCCGCCCGTGCCGTTGCCCAAAAGAATCGTAACCGTGCCGAAGAAAAATCCGCCGAAATTAGCGATCGCCAAATCCGCCTTCGTATCGTTGTTAAAATCGGCGGAAGCAATCGAAATCGGATTTATTCCGGCAGGAAAATTTGTCGGCGCGGAAAATGTGCCGTTGCCGTTGCCGAGCAGAATCGAAACATTGTTTGAATTGGTATTGGCAACCGCCAAATCGAAATTATTGTCGGCGTTAAATTTTCCTGCAACAATCGAATAAGGCGCGTTTCCTGCCGGAAAAGAGACTTGCGCTCCGAGTGTGCCGTTACCGTTGCCCAAAAGAATCGAAACATCGTTTGAAGCCTGATTTACGACGGCAACATCGGCGTTGCTGTCATTGTTAAA
>CALMEH010000209.1 GCA_937863115.1 uncultured Acidobacteriota bacterium | reverse complement strand
GCCGAACTTTGGAACGACACCTGTTATAAAAACTTCAGAAGCGAATTGCGGCAAAAGGGAAATGTTCCGCTTCCTTGCCGCTGGTGTCCCGATTTCTAATGCTGACGAATATTATTAAACTTACTCGTTGGAATGAATGGGGTTATTCAAAAATCCCGCTGTTTTTTGCGGCTGGCAATATTTGGCTGTTAAATCAAAATTTCAGCACGGCACAAACTTATTTGCGATTCGGTTCGTGGATTACTCTTGTCGTTTTATTGCTCGCTTACGGCTATGCGCTAAACGATTTTTGCGATAAAAATGATGATAAAATTGCCGGCAAACAAAACTTTATGAATGAAATAAGTTCATTCAAAGGAGCGGCTTCATTGGTTTGTTTGGTTTTCGTCGCAGTTTTCGCGCTTATTCCCTTTTATCAAGAAAAGCGGATGATTTTAACAGCGGCGATCAATATTCTTTTAGCAACCGCATATTCATTGCCTCCGGTGCGTTTTAAGGAACGCGGTGTCGGCGGACTTCTGGTTTCATCTATGGCTCAGCGGTCATTGCCGTTGTTTGTCGGTATATTTTTATTTCATAAATTGGACGCGGCAAGTGCGGTTTTAATCGTGCTTTTCACACTCATCGGAATTCGTTGGATAATTCTGCATCAACTTGTAGATTTACCGAAAGACATCGAAAGTGATGTTCACACTTTCACCCGTCAAAAAGGTTATTATTCGACGATGCAACTGATGAAAAAAATCGTCTTTCCGCTGGAAATAGTTTGTTTGTTCGTCTGGCTGATCCTAATCGCCCGAAATCATTCCGAAGTTTTGCTGATAATTCCGATTTACGGCGTTTGGCTCTTAATTAAATTTTTGTTTTGGAGAGGCAAAGGAAAATTGTTTAATTGGAATTCCTATTGGCTGCATCCTTTAGGCGATTTTTACGAAATTATTTTACCCGTTTTTCTAGGCGTGATTTTGATATTTCATCATCACGATTTTATTCTTTTGTTTTTTTTGCAAATCGCTTGGATGTCGCCTTTTTTACTCAAACAAATTCGCTTAAGCCGTAAAATGTTGAGAAATACATAAAGACTTCTATCTGAATTTAAAGATATAAACTACGAGCAAGGAGGATTGTTTTAAATTTAACTTTTAAGGAGCTTCCGTTATGTTGATTTTTTTTAAATCTCTATTAGATTTGTCATCTTTTCTTTTTTTGTTTTTTATAGATGATTCAACCATAAAAGATTTAAAAGACCTGTGGCTTGCTATGGCTGGAATATCCACAACGCTCGCCGGATTCACTCTTGCTACTTACAGCATTTATGTAACTCGGGCAGAGAAGGCTTCCTCCAATTCCTTTTGTCGAAATTATTCTTTTGTTGAGGATAATTCACTTTATTCCTTGCGATTTATGTTTTTGATATTAATGTTATTTACCCTAACTGCTTTATTAAATTTAAGTTTTGTAACTATTGGAAATATAACACAAAATGCCGCAATCTATTTAAATAGTCAATTAATAGGGATTGTGTTGGTATTATATATTTTAATATTTGTTTATGCAGTATATAGTTGCGTAAAACTCTGGCGTTATATTTGGCGAATTAAAACCAGTATAATCAAAACAAAAGACTTTTCAATTGAGCGTGAGGAGTCACTTTTAGTTTCAATTAAAAGTGAATTAAGTTCATCTGAGAGCAATACAGAAAATGGAATAAAAAAATCTGAAGCCAGCATTAATGAGGATAAAAGAGACATTAAAGAATTTGAAGCAAGAATAGCGAAAGATAAAAAGGAACATTCTAATACAAAATTATATTATTCTGTTCTTGCAGTTTTTTATAGAAGTATTCTGGTTATATCTGTGATTATTCTATTTTTTGGTATGGTATTTTTTCTTCTTCTATTGAATATTGAGTCAATATGGATCAATGAGAAAAAAAACTTAATTTCATCACATATTCAAATAAAAGATTGGGCAATATATTTATCTTTTTTTTCGTTTATAATCGGTTCGCTTTGTATGTGCCTACAATATTATCTATTTCAACAAAACAGACTTCTCTTCAAAGTAGATTTTTCTACTAGAATGAATTTGAAAAGAGGAATTTCAGAAATTCAGGGGAAATGCAATTCAGCTGAAAAAAATAGAAAGTGGTTAGAATGCAGAATTGAAAACAGAATAGCGATTTTAGAAGAAAAAACATACAGTAATGAGGAACACCAAGACGAACTGAACCATGCCAAAGAAATACTTAAACAGGCGAGAAAATCCATCGTTGAAACATATATAGATCCCCGAAGCAACCGAAAAATGGACATTATCAAGAGGCGTGAATATCATATAGAATGGTTTAATTTTTTTCTTGATATTAAAAATTCTTACCAAACCTACCAAGAAATAATTCAAGTGATGAACTTTCAAAGTTTGTATATGGAAGGTTTAAACAGATATGATGCAAGATTAAAAGAATTACCTGAACAAATTGATATATTGTTAAATGAAATACCAATAACCAAAAAAAAAAGTAGGGCTTCTACATCTTCAACACCAAATTCAAAAGCTAAGCCAAAGAAAGTTGGGTTACTAAATCAAAATAATAAGCCATTTATTCTAATGCAAAGTTTAAACAATAATATTTCGATTGACGGAATTTCAGTTGTTACGCCGACGCACGGGCGTAATGAAATGATTGTGTCTTTGCTTAAGTCTTTGAAGACGGCGAGTGAAAAGGTTGATTTGCCGTGTGAGTTTTTGATTATAGACAGCAGTGAAAATGCTGATTCGGCATTTATTAAAAATATTTGTCTTGAACAAGGCGCAGTTTATGTTCGGCACGAGGTTAATAATGTCCGGCAAAAAAGAAATCTGGGAATTGAAAAAGCAAAATATTCAGTAGTTTTGTTTATTGATTCGGATTGTGTTGCCGAGCCGGATTTGATTAAAGAGCATTTGGAAACATACGAAAATGGTGTCGGCGGTGTTATCGGTTTGACAAAATTTGTCGGTGAATCTTCGCGGGTTTGGCGTTTGATTGAAAAAACATCCGTGTTGGATTCATTTCTTTATGCACAGAAACAAGAATTTGCGCCGTGGGGACCGACTTGTAATATTTCTTACCGCAAAGATATTCTCGAACAAATCGGAAAATTCGACACGAGTTTTCCTTTTCGTTTGGGCGGCGATGATGTTGATTTGGGGTTGAGAGTTACCGACAGCGGAAATAGAATAAAATGTAATTCAAAAGCCGTTGTCGAACACGATAAAGAAACCTGGAGCAGTTTGACATTAATCGGCAAACGTCTTTTTCGTTGGGGAAGAATGCACCATCATTTGATTCTTAAACACAATGACCGCCAAATGATGGACTTGCCCAAGACGATGAGCCTTTTTTTTCTGCTTTTTCTCGTCAGTTTGCCGATGATTTTGATGACCAAAACGCTTTTGTTTTTGTTTTTGCCTTTGATATGGTTTTTTCTGGAACTTTTCATTGAATCTCTGCTGACAATCCGACAATCAAAGCTCGATTTGAAAGATTTGGCTTATTCTTGGGGCGGACGAATGTTAAGTTTAATTTTTGAAGCGGGAATAATTTTCGAGTCGTTGAAAACCGGAAAAATAAAGTCGTTTTATACCGAAATTTATTATTTTCCGCCTTCGCCGAACAGTCCGGGACGAAATAAACGGCTGATTCAAATCTGGGCAAACTTTATTGCCTTAATCGGACTTATATTTCTGGCAGTTTGGTTTTGATTGGTAGTTAAATTTTATGGATGGTTTTTCAATTGTAATTCCAACGCACGGACGAATGAATTTTGTCGAAAATCTGTTGCGCTCGATTGCCGATTCAAGAAAAAAATTACCTGTCGCCAGCGAAATATTGATTATTGACAGCAGCTTCGAGCCTGAAGCTGAGGGCATTTATCAATCTTGTTTGAAATGGAATGCGACTTATCTGCGCTGTAAAAACGACGTTCGGCGAAAGCGAAATCTCGGAATAGAATCCGCCGCTTACGAAATTATTTTTTTTACCGATTCGGATTGTGAATTATCTCGTGAGACGTTATTCCGGCATCTCGAAACATATAATTCGGAAGATTCTAAAGGCATTGATGCGGTTTTAGGTTTAACCGTTCTCGAAGGCGAAGAAACGACGGTTTGGCGTGCGATAAAATTTTATCCGTCATTTTCCGCCGCCTTTTCATTTGCAAAATGGATGAACTTTGCGCCTTGGGGAACTTGCACGAATTTCTCTGTCAGACGAGATATATTAAAAGAAATAGGCGGATTTGATGAATCCGATCCGTTGCCTGTCTATGGCGAAGATGTGGATTTAGGTTTGCGTTTGAATAAAAGCAATTACCGAATCATCTGCCAACCTAAAGCCGTTGTTACGCACCGGCGCGAAACATTGCCCGATATAAAAGCCGCCTTGAAAAAAATGTTTTCCACCGGCAGAGCCGATTATTATCTCGGCTTAAAATTTCCTGAACGGATTGTGCCGGAGTTTCCGCCGCAATTGATCGTATTTATTTTGGTTTCCATTATTTTCAGTATCTATGGAGTGTGCGCCGGGAATTTTCAGGTTTTCCTTTTTCCGGTATTTTTTCTGATTTTGTTGATTCTTTTACAGTCTGGAATAATGCTGATTGTTGAAAAAGATTCTCCGGCAGTTTTTCAGTATCGTATTTTAGCTTCTATATTTGAACTTGTTTTTGAGTTCGGAAAAATTAAGGAATCACTCGTGAAATTTGATTTCAAGCGATTGTTGACTAAGTTTTTATATGTCGAAGAACAACTTGCCGCCGAACGTAAAAGACGAATTATACAAATGTGGTCGGTTATTTTGAGTTTATTATTTTTAATTTTCGGTTTGTAAAATGAAACCTGACAATTGCGGCATTTCCGTTGTTACTCCAACCTTTAATCGGGCGGAATTTCTTCCCGATTTATTCGGCTCTTTGCGTAAAGCAGCAGAAAATTTCAAAGGAAACGTCGAAATTATCGTAGTTGACGACAGCAGTCCGAAAGAAGCGGAAATAACGCGGCAATTGTGCGAAGAAAACGGAGCGATTTATCTTGCCGGAGTTCCGAGTGTCAGAGAAAAACGCAATTTGGGAATTCAAACGGCGACGAATGAAATAATTTTGTTCGTAGATTCCGATTGCATCGCTACGGACGATTTGTTTAATCAACACATCAATTCTTATAAAAATGCTGATTCAGATGTTGCCGGCATTGTCGGCATAACTGAATTTGTCGGCGAAGATTCGTGGTTTTGGGAAGTAGTTTCACGCTCTCAATTCTTAAACGCTTTCAGTTTTGCACGCCGTATGGAGTTTGCGCCTTGGGCAACTTGCACGAATACTTCTTATAAACGCCGGGTTTTACTTGACCTCGGAGGTTTTGAGGTCAATTTTCCGTTTAAGTTGGGCGCGGACGATGCCGATTTGGGAATACGTTTGAACAAAGCCGGTTTAAAAATCAAATGTAATGCCGAAGCCGTCGTTTTTCATACAAAAGAAACTTGGAGCAGTTTTTTTGCGGTTGCCGGACGTGCTTTTCGTTGGGGAAGAATGGATTTGCATTTATATTTTTTCAGACATTCAGACCGTCTTGCTTACAGTTTGCCGAAATTTTCTCATATTTTTCTTTTGCTGATTTGTCTGGCAATTATCGAATCATTATTTTTCTTCAAACCAATTCCTTTGTTGTTGCCGATTCTTTGGGTATTCATAACTTTGTTCGCGCAAGCCGTCATCTCGATTATAGTTTCGGCTAAATCTCCGCTTAATATTTTATATGAATTATTGGCAGATGTTTTAGGTTTGATTTTTGAATTCGGAACAATATTTGAAGGAATTATTCAAAAAGAACCGAAGATTTTTTATAAAACCGTCCGGCGCGGTCCGATGCTTCCGAATTTCGAGCAAACCGAATGGGTTATTCAATCATGGTCTATGTGGTTCGGAATATTGCTGACAATTTTAATAAACAAAGCACTATAATGAGTTTAAGAAAGATTTTAATTGTTAATGCCGACGATTTCGGAATGAACCGTGCCGTTACCGAAGGAATAATTAATGCCTTCAAAAACGGCATTGTCAGAAGCACTTCTTTGATGGTAAATATGCCGGAAACAAACCGCGCCGCGCAAACAGCAAAAAAAAACGAATCGCTCGAAGTCGGCATACATTTAAATATCTCGGAAGGCTTTTGTGTTTCACCACCGGAAGATGTTTATTTGCTTGTTGATAAAAACGGACGATTTAATTTTGATGTTAAAAATATTCCCGAATCTATGAGAATTTTTAGACAGTTGATAGAAACGACTCCGAAAATATTAAGCCAAATCTCTCTGGAATTTGAAAATCAGATTAACCTATTCAATCAATTCGACTTAAAACTTTCTCACATAAACATTCATCATTATCTTTCTTTGCTTCATCAGAAATTGTTTGAAATTTATTCAAAAACCGCCGAAAAATGCGGAGTTCCTTATCGCAGAATGTGTTCGCCGATGTTTGAACTGCTGAACTCATCCGCGAACGATAAGCAAACTGTCGCGGATTTCAGTAATTCGGTTTCGGTTTCATCTCCTTGCCTTTCTATTTCGCATTTATTGGATGGAACATCTCTGGAATTATCGAATGAAGAATATTGCGAGACGATGAAGTCGAAAATCAACGGTTTTTTGCGGAATAACGATTTGAAATGTCTGGAATTGATCGTGCATCCGACATTAGAGAATATTTCTGCGGCAAATGATGATTATGCTACCGTAAAAAAGATTGAAACATCTCTGGTTTTGAATAACGATTTTGCAAATTATTTGAAGCGTGCGGAGTTTGAAATAAGCGGTTATTCGGGGCTTCTTTTATGATTAAATGCTCAGTTGTTATTCCTGCTTTTAACTCGGCAGAAACAATTGGTCGCACTCTTGCGGCTTTGCTGGCGGCTACTCGCGTGCCGGACGAGATAATCGTTGTTGATGGTTATTCTTCCGACAAAACCGTCGAAATTGCCGAACAATTCGGTGCTTTGGTAATTCTAAATGAAAAACGCCACGTTGCCGCCGCACGTCAACTCGGAACAATTAATGCCAAATATGACGTAGTCGCTTTTACCGATTCGGATTGTATTCCCGAAAACGATTGGTTGGAAAGAATTTACAATAATTTTCAACAAGATTCCTTGTTATGCGGAACAGGCGGAAAAGTTGTTCTTTCGCGCCCGCGAAACGATATTCAACATTTTAGCGCACAGATTTTTGAAACCATTATGCAGTTTCCTCAAGAGCGTCTCTTTGTCAGCGAAAAGAAAATGCAAGGTGCATTTCCGGGTGCAAATTGCGCTTTCAAGAGAGAATCTATAATTAATGCCGGCGGTTTTCGGGATTTTTTTTCCAATCACGCCGAAGAAATAGACCTTTTTTGGAGATTGTCGGATATGGGCGAAAAACTTTTGTTCGATCCTGAAATTGTGGTTGAACATCTTGATTATGCCGATTCAATTAAAAGATTAATCATTGCGAATTTTAATTATGGAATTGCCGGCACAAAATTAGCCAAATTCCATTTTGGAAATCAAATTGACCTAAAACTATACAAAGTTTTGCTTAAAAGTATCTTTTTTGCAATCAATCCATTTTCCTCCAACAAGTCGGAAATTTTTCGGGTTATTCAGATAAGTTCATTTATTACAGGGAAAATTTACGGTAGCATCAGATATAAAATTATAAATTTATAATCCGCCGGACCGAATTGATTTATAAATGCGGAAAGTCGCAAGAATTAAGGAGAAAAAGGCATACTTAACCCCATTCTTTATTGAATAAATAAGACTTTTTTTACGTTTTTGCAGTTAGTTGATAAAACTCGACGCAATTGCATCAATTATGATTGAACTATCGGCTTTACGCGTTTCGTTATTGCACAAAATTACAAAAGCAATCGTTTCTTTTTGATTGTTTGCGTAACCGGCAAGCGCATTGACATAAGTTATCGAGCCGGTTTTCGCGGCGATTTTGCCCGAAACATTTCCCAAACGTCCGCGCAAAGTT
>CALMEH010000208.1 GCA_937863115.1 uncultured Acidobacteriota bacterium | reverse complement strand
GCTTAGGCGTAAAGTTTGCCGAATCTGTTTATTACGGCTTTTGGTTTGCGCCGGAATTTGAAATTTTGCGCTCGATGATCGAGCAAACGCAAGAAACCGTAAGCGGCGACGTGCGCGTCAAATTATACAAAGGAAACGTAACAATTTCGGGGCGTAAATCAGAATTTTCACTCTATAAAGAACGAGTTGTAACCTTTGAAGACGATGCGGGCGCATATAATCAGTTTGATGCGGAAGGTTTTATCAGATTACAGTCTTTGCGTTTGAGATTACGGAAAATGGATTAAAGTTTTGAGTCCACGCTTCAGCGTGCCGCAACTGACAGCGAAGCGAAACGGTTGCTTTTGCGCCGATTGGCTCGAATTTTAGCCAACACCGAAACCGCATTGCTTCGCTGGCGGTTTGCCGCCTAAAGGCGGGACTCAGAACTTTTTATAAATAATATGGAAAATAAATTAAACGACGAAACACGACAAAAATTAAAAGATGTAAGCCGTGCGATGCTTCGGCTTCACAAAACATTGCTTGAAGGCGAAAAAGCGGTGTATGAAACGCGACACGGCAAGATTCCAAACGCGAATGTTTATCTGCAACTCGTAATTGACGACGAGCATTTTGCTTGGCTTCGCAAGATTTCGGCGTTAATTTCGCTAATTGACGAAGCAACTTCTCTGCGCCGTCCGGCTTCTGAGATAGAAGCGCAAGCGTTAATAGATGAAACTCGAATTTTGCTGAATTTTGAAGATGCGGACGAAACTTTTAACGAAAAATTCCAAATCGCACTGCAAAACAATACCGTTGCCGTCCTAAATCATAACGACGCACGGAGTTTTTTGTAAAGATATTGTCCCAGATGTGTTGGACAGTAATGATTAACCACAAAAAAACACGAAATATCACAAAATAAATCAGTAATTTCGTGATATTTCGTGTGATTTTGTGGTTAATTCCAAAACCGCACAAAATTAGGACATTATCTTTGTAAAAAAATGCTTGTCAAAAAGCTATTTTTGTGTAAAATTAGCTTAAATTGCTATTTTGGTCGAGATGTTGAGATTTTTTAAGCTGTTTTTTTTGCTTGTTTGCGTGTTTTTTGCGGCGCAGAACTTTTACGCGCAAAAAATCGGCAAAGTTATTTCAAAATCGAACATTTCGGGCGAATCGGCGGCGGGCAATTGCAAAGAATTGCGACTCGGACAGATTTTAACTCTGCCGGAAGCGAAATATCCGTCGGAAGCGCGGAGCGAAAAACTCACGGGAAGCGTTGAAGTTACCATAAATATTGATGAAAACGGTGATGTTTCGGAAATAATAAAAGTTTCGGGCAATAAAATTTTGCAAGGCGCGGCAATCGAATCAGCTTTAAAGGCAAAATTTGTCCCGACACTCTGCGACGGCAAAAAAGCGCGGGTTTCCGGCACGATTGTTTTCAATTTTTACCCTTATCCTGCGTCCGGCGGATATTTTTCGCCCGCAAAAGCTGAGGAATTTGCCGATGTTACGAAGGATTCGGAGTATTTTCAGGCAATTTCAGAGCTAACCGAAACTCATAAAGTCGGATTTGGCTACGCGGACGGAAAATTTCACGCCGAAGCACCGCTGACACGCGGCGATTTCGCGCATTTTTTGCGTCTGACATTGGAAATGCTTTCCGCAAAATCGAAAACCGAACAAATTTTTAGCGGATATAATCCACAAAAAATCACTTCAATGGGTAAAATTAAAGATTTAAAATCGAAAGAACCATTTTACGAATCGGTGAAAATTCTGCTCCAAACCTATAATGTCGTTTTGATCAATGAAACTTCGGAATTACGCCGGGGTGCAACAATTTTACAAAACGAAATAATTGAAATTTGGACAAATATTTTCGGCGCAGATGCGATTCCTGTAAATTTCCAAAAAACCGATAATTACGAAAAAATTGTTTCACGCGGCGAATTTTCACTATTTTTAAATGAAAGTCTGGGCGTTTTGATGTATAAAATTTCGTCGTAATTTCGGATGGAATGCGAACTTCAGTTCGCCGCACGTTAGCGAACTCAAGTTCGCGTTCCTTCAACAAGGCTTGAGCTTAATTCTTTAATATATTCGTAGTAATTCGACATAATTTTCAAAATTCCGCCTCATTTCCCCCAACGAATCGCCGCCGAATTTTTCGCGCATTGCGTTTGCTAAAACAATTGCCACCATTGCTTCGCCAATCACGCCAGCCGCCGGAACTGCGGTAATATCCGAGCGTTCAAACGCGGCTAAATCTTCTTTTTTAGTGTCAATATCAACCGAATGAAGAGGTTTTCTCAAAGTCGAAATCGGTTTCAGATAACCGCGAACCCGTAATTCTTCGCCGTTTGTAATTCCTCCTTCGAGTCCGCCGGCGCGATTGGTTTTGCGTTTGAAAGTGTTATTCTCAAAATAAATTTCGTCGTGAACTTGTGTGCCGAAACGCGACGCATTTTCAACACCTTCGCCGATTTCGACAGCTTTGACGGCTTGGATTGACATTATTGCTTGTGCAAACCGCCCGTCCAATTTTTCGCCCCAAGAATTGTGCGAACCCAAACCAACAGGCAGTTTTTTCACGACGACTTCAAAAATTCCGCCGAGAGTGTCGCCGTTTTCTTTTGCCTCGTCAATGTGTTTTATCATTTCCGCTTCAATCGCTTTATCGGCACAATTTAACGGCGCATTTTCTTCGATGTTCGAGATTTCTTCCCAAGTTTTTTGCAAAGAATTTTCGGGAATTGCACCTAATTTTATGACGTGGCTTTTGATTGAAATGCCAAAAATTTCCAATAATTGTTTCGCCAACGCACCACAAGCGACACGCGCCGCCGTTTCGCGTGCCGAAGCGCGTTCAAGAATGTCGCGCAAATCCCGAGTGCCGAATTTTTGTCCGCCCGCAAGGTCGGCGTGTCCCGGACGTGGACGCGAAACAATGCGCGGATTTTTCGGTTGTTCGGAAAGTTTTTCCGCTGACATTATTTCCTTCCAATGCACGAAATCGCGGTTTTCAATCATCAAAGCAATAGGCGAGCCGAGCGTTTTTCCGTGCCGAATACCCGATAAAATCTCGACTTTATCCGATTCGATTTTCATTCGCCCACCACGTCCGTAACCTTGCTGTCTGCGCCAAAGTTCGTGATTAATTTTTGCCAAATCAATTTCCAAACCCGCCGGCAAACCTTCGACAATGGCGACAAGTGCTTTGCCGTGCGATTCTCCGGCAGTTGTAAATTTGAAGTTCATAGTTCAAAGTTCAAAGTTCCAAGTTGGGTTTCATTCCGAATCGGAACTTGAAACTTAGAACTTAGAACTCTTTAGTAAAAGCGGTTTGATAACAATTAAACCGACGCTTAACAAAATTAGAATGCCGCCGAAAAGCGTTTGAAAATGTAATTTCTCCCCGAAAAACGAACCGACTAAGACGGCAACAAGCGGCGTAACAAAAGCAATCATCATCGCTTTTGAAACATCAATTCTAGCTAAAAGCCAATAATAAAGCCAAAATGCGACAATCGAACCGACAACTGCGAGATAACAAACACAGATTACGGCTTGCCACGTCCAATTAAAGTTTTCAGGATTGCCTTCGAGCGAAAGTCCGATTATCCAAAGCGGAATGTGTCCGACAAACATTTGCACAAAAACCAGACTTGCCGGATGAATTGAAACGCCCTCGGCTTTGGTCAAAACACTGGCGTAAGCCGCGCCGAATGCGCCGACAACAACCGCCAAACTTCCGAAAAAAGCCATTTGTCCGTTTAAGAAAAGTTGTTCACGGAAAATAACGGCAACGCCCGCGAGTCCGAGCAAAATCGATACTATCTTTAAAGCCGTTATTTGTTCGCCGACGTAAATTCGCGCCAAAACCAAACCGAACACCGGAATCGTCGCCTGTAAAACTGCCGCCAACCCGGAACTGATAAATTGTTCGCCCCAAAAGAGCAAACCGTAATTGAGAAAAAACTGCAAAATTCCGGTGATTAGAATAAACTTCCAAACCTTGCGGATGCGCGGAAACTCAATTTTTTGCAGTTTTATAATTGCGAAAAGTATTAGACAAGCAACTGAAAACCGTAGCGCGGCAAACGAAACGGGTGGCAAATCGTTCAAGCCGAGTTTGATAAAAATCCAAGTCGTTCCCCAAACGACGCACAGCAAAATCCAGACTAAAAGAGGTTTCATATTTTTGTCATTTGTCGGTTATCTTTTGTCATTTGCGAAGAAATCAACTGACAGCGGGGAAATTTAGTTCCATCTGAATATCAGGGCGTTGATACGGAATTTCCGAATCAAGCGGAATTTCTTCAAAGCCGAATTTTCGATAAAGATTTATTGCCGGAACGAGCTTCGTATGCGACAGCAGAAAAATTCGTTTAATTCCCTTTTTCTCAGAATATTGAATACACGCCGACATTAGTGCATCGCCGATTTTCAACCCGCGAAAACCGCTTGCAACTGCCATTTTAGCAAGTTCAAAACTGTCATTACCAACCGCAATCAACGCCGCAGTTCCGACAATTTTGTCGTTTAATGAAGCAAAGAAAATCTGTCCGCCGCAATTTATAATGTAATCTTCAGGTGCATCCAACATCTCACGGTCGTGCGGCTCAATCGAAAAGTATTCTTCAATCCATTCGTAATTTAACCGCGCAAAATCTTTCGCCAAACGGCTCTCGAATTCAATAATTTCAACTTTATCTTTAGCCAGATTTTTTACTTTCAATGCCTTTCGTAAAAGCTCAAATGCGTTTCCCCTTGTTTTAGAATCCGCCAACGCCGTAAATCAAAAATCGCGTCCGGCAAATTATTTTTGGCGTGATGTTCGATAATTAAAACACCGTCTTCGGATAAAAGATTTTCAAGGTTTTCGGCAAATTCGCGCAAAAAAATCAGGTAATCGCTTTGATACGGCGGATCGAAAAAAACGATATCCCAAGTTTGCTTTTGTTCGCGTTGAACAAAATTTTCTGCCGCCAAACAAAAAACTTCAGTCTGCGATTCGGGAATTTTCAACAGGTCGAGATTTTCTTCAATCAAACCGCAAGCCCGACGCGATTTGTCAACAAACGCGACAAAGCCCGCGCCACGCGAAATCGCCTCGATTCCAACTGCGCCCGTCCCTGCACACAAATCCAAAACCCGCGTTTCTTCTGTAATCAGCGGAGCTAAAATGTTGAACAGAGTTTCGCGGAGACGGTCGGATGTCGGGCGGGTTTTATTACCGGACGGACTTTTAAGGACGCGCCCGCGATATTCGCCTGCAATGATTCGCATATTTGTCCAAAGACCAAAGTCTCAAGTCCAAAGTCTGTGGTTTTGTTCCGACTTTGGACTTGAGACTTTGGTCATGAGACTTATTTACGGTCGTAAAAACTCAAAGTCGTTTCGCCAAGAACAATTACTCGCCAGCGTTTCATCACGCCCATTCTTTCAGGGAAAAACGTGTCCGAATGATGTTCGATAGCAAGAACGCCGTGCGGTTTTATTCCCGCGCCGCGACTCAGATATTTAACAATATCTTTCGTGTCGTCTTCCGGCTGGGGATTGAAGAAAATTACATCCCAAAAACGACGGCGTTTTGCCATTTGTTTGAGAAATGGAACAACTTCGCCTTCGACGATTTCGCCGTGTCCGGTTTTGATTTCGCAGGCTTCCATATTTTTCTTTATCAGACTGCACATTCGCGCCGAACGCTCAACAAAAGTTGCTACCATCGCGCCGCGTGAGATAGCCTCAATGCCGATTGCGCCCGTTCCCGCACATAAATCAAGAAATCTCGATGCACGGATTTTTCTGTAAAGTGCTTTGAAAAGTGCCTCACGAATTCGGCGCGAAGTCATTTTAATACTCGGAATTGTCGTAGTTGCCAAATATTTTCCTCGAAGTTTGCCGTCTGTAATCTGCAAATCGGAAACAAGGCGCGGTCGAGTATCTTTTTCCCAAGGTTTGAAAGTTTTGCCGC
Source organism: uncultured Acidobacteriota bacterium (assembly GCA_937863115.1). GTDB lineage: Bacteria > Acidobacteriota > Blastocatellia > Pyrinomonadales > Pyrinomonadaceae > CALMEH01. The sequence continues at coordinate 2,084 of CALMEH010000208.1, read as the reverse complement.
CTTTCGGGGGAAATCGTTTTTTGCCTTGAAAACGGTCATTTCGGGGATTGAATTTACCGTCTCGGTTTTGAAAGCGATTATCTCGGTTTTGAAAGCGATTATCTCGGTCTTGAAAACGGTTATCACGGTCTTGAAAACGATTTTCACGATCGGGAGGTCTATCGCCTCCGCCGGTTCGCGGTTGAAACCTGTTGTCCCGCGGTTGAAATTTCCGTTCGCCGAAATTTCTTTCACCGTCTCTTTTTTGATAGGGCTTGCGGGTAAAAGGCTTGTTTGTGTTGTTTGTTGGTCGTCGAGTGTCCATTTTTTTAGATTGATTCACTTAAGCGGAATCTTGCTTCTACACGATTAAATTATTGGGCTATGGTTGTTATCAAAATATGGAAGTTCTATGTATCGTGAATTTTATTTGTTCTGAATTTAAATGTAAAGCAAAAACGCACAAATCCCTTTAAAATGTTTATCGTAATCCAAAGAATTATAAATTATATTGATATTCCGATAAAATTCCGTTCAATTTGACCGAAAACCCCAGCTTTTTAATATATTTTATTTACCTGCGAAACATACGAAAGTGTAGAGAAAATTGTTTTTGAATTTAAAAATTATTTCATCAATTTCGTATGTTTCGCAGGAAAAGTTTTTTGGATTTCAACCGATTCCAGCAAGCCGAAAACGCGAATCTTTGCGAGCAATTTCTATTAAGTTTGCAGTGTCTTTAGACAAACGTTTTTGAGATAAATAAAATTCGGCTTCCTTGCGTGAGATTTCCAAAATTTCAAGATCACGGATAATGTTGCCGATTTTAAATGTTTGCACTCCCGATTGCCGTGTGCCGAGAATTTCGCCTTGACCGCGTATTTCCAAATCTTTTTCTGCGATACGGAAACCGTCGGTCGTTTCTTCCATAATTCCCAGACGCTCTTTCGCAACAGCAGTTTTTTTATCTCCAGTCAGAAGAACGCAAAACGATTGGTCTGCGCCGCGCCCGACTCGCCCCCGAAGCTGATGAAGTTGCGATAAACCAAATCTTTCGGCGTGTTCGATAATCATCAGCGAAGCATTCGGCACGTCAACCCCGACTTCGATAACGGTTGTCGAAACTAAAATATTCAGATTTCCTTTGGTAAATTCCTGCATAATCGCTTCTTTTTCAACAGCCTTCATCTTACCGTGCAACAAACCGACCGAAAAAGACGGAAAAATTCTGTCACGCAATTCTTCAAACATCATCGTCGCGGCTTTCAAATCTAATTTTTCGGATTCTTCAATCAAAGGATAAACGATATAAACCTGTCGCCCCAGATTTATTTCACGTTCGATACCTTTATAAACGCCGCCGCGTTGATCTTCGCCGACGACAACCGTTTTAATCGGTGTTCTTCCGGGCGGAAGTTCGTCAATCACGGAAACATCCAAATCACCATAAACCGTCATTGCCAACGAGCGCGGAATCGGTGTCGCAGTCATTACCAAAATATCGGGATTGTAACCACGAGCACGAAGTTCGGCGCGTTGCAGAACGCCAAAACGATGTTGTTCGTCAACAACCGCCAAGCCGAGTTTTTCAAATTCGACGGCATCTTGAATAATCGCGTGAGTTCCGATAATTGCTTGAATTTCGCCGTCGGCAATCAATTTTTGAACTTTTCTTTTTTCCGCAGCCCTTAAACTTCCGGTCAGCAAATCAACTTTATACGGCGTATCCGCAAACAATTTTTTAGCATTTCGGACGTGTTGTTCCGCCAAAATCTCCGTCGGAGCCATCAGCGCGACTTGATAACCGTTTTCCATCGCCGCAAACATCGCCAAAAACGCGACAATCGTCTTGCCGCTTCCGACATCACCTTGCACGAGGCGATTCATCGGCGCGTCCGATTGCATATCGTCAAAAATTCGGTCAATAACGCGCTGTTGTGCGCCGGTTAAAGTAAATGGAAGAAGGGTTTCGATGCGCTCAAATGTCGTTTGAGAAATTTCGATAATCGTGCCTTTGGGTTCTTTGGTGCGGTCGCCGCGTTTTAATTGTGGCGCAAACGAAACCCAGAAAAACTCTTCAAATATCAGCCGTTTATGCGCGTTGC
>CALMEH010000207.1 GCA_937863115.1 uncultured Acidobacteriota bacterium | reverse complement strand
GATGGTCGTTCGATTGATTGCCGCGCCTTGCTGACTATTCGGCGAATTCGGTCCGGGCGTGAGCGGAAAAGGATTATCTGCAACGTTTATCATCGCGTTCGGATTAGCATAAACCGAATAAGTTGCCGATTGCGTCTGGTCTTCGGTAATATTTTTGCGCCAGAGCATCGTTCCGGTCTGCGCGTCAACAATTACATAAAAAGCGTTAACAGGTTGCCAAATCAAAACGCGCCACGCCGGAACAGCTACGCCGGGTTCAGTTGGAAAATACATTTTTTCCGCTGTCGTTGCCGAATCTCCTGTGCCGAAGGTGATTTTCAAATCATTCGATGCGGATTTATTTTCCGTCAAATCCAAATTCGCTTTCGGAATAAACTTCGCCGCCCATTTTACCGCATCCAAAGGATTGCCGAAATCATCCGAAAGATTTTCGTATTCGAGTCCGGGCGCGAGATTGTTAATCACGCGAATCATTTCGCCGTTTCGAGTAAATCCGGCTTTAATTTCGCCACGAAAAACGGGAATGCCTTTGATAAATTGTTCGAGATGGGCAAAAGAAAGATTGCCGTCAGGATTTGTATAATCAGCCGTAACTTTCAAATTATCGGCTTGCGCGTCCGAAACGCCGATAAGATTATTGTATTCTTTCGCAAAGTTTCTCAAAATCTCCGCGCGATTTCCGTTTGAAGAACCTGTCAGAAAAGCGCGTCCGAGTTTTACGTCGGGCGTGATGACTTCCGGCGTGCGAATGTCGAGATTATATTCGATTTTCAAAGTCGGAACTTGCCGCTTCAAACTCTTTTCGCCGCGCACGAAATCATCTCGGATGTCAGCAGTTTGCGCCGCATTTCTGCCGAGCGTGCCGCGAAAATCAACTAATTTATCAATCGCCGATGTGTCCGTGCGAATGTCGTAATTTTCAAAACCTTCGATATGGCTTTCGGTTTTCGACGAAACTCCAATCTTTCGGTTTCCCGCCTCCGAACCAAACCAAACCGGCAGAAAAATAACCGCCGCCACTAACACCAACAACGCCAAGCTGAGTAGAAAACTACCGCGCTCCTTCACCACAGAACTCTTTTGCATTAATTAAAAACTCCTCGAAACTTTTTTGCTGACAAAAGTTTATCAAAACAAACGCGAAAAATCTTCCCTTTTTCGCAAATTTTAGAAAATTTAATATTTCCCGTTGCTTGACTTTCTGCGCCCCAAAATTTATATTTTTTAATTCGGCTTGTCCGACTTGCCACCTTAGCTCAGTTGGTAGAGCATTCGATTCGTAATCGAAAGGTCGAGAATTCGAGTTTCTCAGGTGGCTCCAGAATCTAAAAACCGCGTAAATTATAAATCTCACGCGGTTTTTGTTTTTCAATCTTTCGGCTGCCACTTTTTATAGCCGAATTGTTGGATTGTGTGTTTTTGATGATGATTCGCACAAAGAACGCGGCATTTGGCGACTTCGCGCTTTAAAGATTCCAAACCGTAAGAACATCCAACCATCCTACTTATTTCAATTCGTTTTTCCGCAGGATTTATATGGTCAAAAACGAGCATATCGGAATCGTCAACCTCGCAACCTTCCCATTCGCATTTTTTAGTTTTCATATATTCGTAAAACCATAAACGATTTCGGTGAGTTGCGGCTTTGTTGCGCTCATAATTCCGACGCGGGTTTCGTTTATAATGCTCTCTATCACTTTCCTTCCGACAAGGACGGCAATAAGGTTGTAGCCCATCGGAATTACGCGCATATTTTTGAAATTCCGTAAATTCTTTCGTTACTTTACATCGCCGACATTCTTTCATAAAAAATCACCTCACAAATGATTTAATTTTCAAACAAAAAGCCGTGCAATTCAAACAAATCACACAGCTTTTTACTTTTGCCTTTTTACTTTACAAACCTTTTTCGCGCCAAAATTGGCGGACGCGCAACGTCTGTGCGCCGGATTTCTCGAACGCTTTACTGACGGCGTGAGCAGTCGGCAGATTGGCAATTTCGGATGAAATATTTTTTGGCTTGCGGCAGAGATAAACCGAAGGCGTTTTGTAAAAATTTGGTTGCGCCGGCGTTTGATTGGAGAAGAAAAATAAATTCGAGCAGTTCGGCAAAGTCGAAATCCTGTTGTTCGTAATCATCGGGCGATTGCGACATCAGGAAAACTGATGCACCTTTGCTGCGGATTTCACGAATCAATCTTTCCAAAATTGCGTTGCGCCGTTTGTCTTTGAGAAAATGATGCGCTTCGTCTATGACAATGATCGTCCGCATTTCGCGCACGCCGTCCGAAACATTCGTGTCGGGCATCGTCATCAATTCGCGGTAAAGTGCGTTCAAAACCAAAAATGCCGTCATTTCGCGCAAAACCGTCAAACCGTGCAAATCAATAATCACCGTGCGGTCAGTCAGAGAATTCCACATTTTCGCGTCGTCCGATTTGCTGAAAATCTTAAAATCGGTTAGTTGACGGACAATTTCGGTCAGAGTGTCGGGTTTCCAATTGTTGAGAATAAAATATTGTGTGTCAATTTCCTGCCGCAAAATCTCGAAATCGGGAAACGGCGAAGGTGTGCCGTGCATCATTTCAAAACCGCCCAAAATCGCATCATTCAGCCGCCGTTTCTGCAAATTCCCAAGCGTTTTTACACCCGATTCCATAAACTCCGCAAACCCCTGCGCCGCACCTTTCACCGCCGTTTCCGAATTGACATTAACCCGCGCAAACGGATTAAGCGGCAAACTGCTCTCAGGCAAACGCACGACTTCCGCCCGCGTCGCTTCGACAAAATCCGCATCATCGGCGACATCGCCTTTCGCATAATCGAAAAAGATAAAATTGACCGCAAAATCCGACTGCTGACGAATCTGAGCCAATAAATCCTTGACAAACTGCGTCTTTCCGCTTCCCGGCTTGCCCGTAACCGCCAAATAATTATTCGTCCGCCGATTAAACTCAACCGAAACCGGCGCATCATTTTCCCAACCGATTTGCAGTTTCAATAAACCGCCGAAAGCCGGAGTCGTTTCAATCATCGGCGCAGATTCTTCCGTCCGCTGTTCAAGCCCTTTGCGCGTCAGTTCGACCAGATAATCAATATAATCATCTTCCGACTTAAACCCGCTTGTATCGTTCTTAATCAACGCAAACCCGTGGTCAACGTGCGCCTTGAGCAGATGCAAAAATTCCTCATCCGACAAAGCGCGATTATGCCTCTGCACAATCAAAGCGCGAAACAACGGCGTATAATTCGTCCCGCCGCCGCTAAAAATCTGTTGCGTATCAATAGCGCGTCCGTCTTCACCACGCAACTCAAAATCGGAAACATCGCCCGAAAGAAGCGAACGCCCGATAGCAAGGCAAATCGGAAAACTATTTTTTAGTCCAACTTTCTAATTTTAATTTGATATACTCACGCCCTTTTTCTGACTTCAGACGGTGAAGATTTATTAAATCAGAATTTTTTGCGAGCCTTGTATTAAACTCTTGAATAGCTTCATCTAGAAACATATTTTGTGCAGTTAACTTGAATGCGCCAAAGCGACCTGCGAGGCTTTGCCTAAATTTGATGTCGTCGGCAAAAAGATATTTTTCCAGTTCTCTGATTCGCTCTTCACGAAGTTGTTTGAATCCGTCAGATTCATTTACGAGTTGAAGAAATAGAATTTTCGTATTGAAGTTTGGATTTTCAATAAATGAAGCGACTATGACTTCGTTCTGTTGAAAAGGAATTCTTGCCGGATTAGGAGCTAATGTTGTGCATTCCGCAAGAATTGTGGCAGGCGTGTTTCCTGTTAATCTTAATGTTTCAGACCACTGCCATTTCAACGTATCGTTTTCGTAAAATACTACTGACGCATTACTCAATCCAATTTCATAGGCGAGATTTGCAACTCGCAAAGCTACCGCCAAGTCAGATACTTTTGCTTTTTTTGCGATTTTTTGTAGAGTTTTTGCAGTAACAGGAATTTCTTGAATAGAATTTAAGATTATTGATGTGGGAAGAAGCAATTCAGCAGCAAATTTATCAATTAGTCTTTCTTCTTCATTTTTTCTTTCAAATGCTACTACAGATTCACCAACTACTGTTGGGATTTTATAAATTAAATGCCCTAATTCGTGAGCAAGCGTAAAGCGTTTACGAACATCTGACATTTCGCTGTTAATTCTTATTACAGCCCGGTTATCGAATTGAAGACACCATCCATCACAATCTAAAGGACTGTATCTGATTTCTATACCGAGTGACTCTGCAAGCATTTCCGGTGCCTTTGGAAAGTTTTTCTCAGCAAAGATTTTTATATTATCAACAGTCATTTTACTTTTCACTCAAAGGTTTTATTCCCAAAACATATTCAATATCTTCAACAAATGATTTTTTAGTTGGTTCGCCCAAACTAGCTAAATCATTATTTCTGAATTTAACTTTTAATTTTGGGTGGAGAATTACAGAGCGCACCATTCGTTTATCTAATGCGCTAGACACTATTAGATGATTTGATTCAACAATATCATCTCGTAAAAAGTCTTTCGGAATCTCTCTGCCGCCTAAAACATCATCGAATAATTCGTTTTTATTAATCATCTAAATTTACCTCCTTTCAGAAACCCAAATTTCTGCATTTTCAGCAGATAGTTCATATCCTATCAATTCTTCATAAATTGGAACAACTTTTTGAAATCTTCTGTTTTGATAAAACTCCAATGTTTTTGGCTTCGGGTCGGCATCTAATGCTACTCTTCCGTTAAATCCCAACTCAAAACTTTTACGCACCGCCCAATATAAAAGTTCGGTGCCGATGCCTTTGTAGATGGGTTTATCAACAAGCCAATCTCTATTTCTCGGTGCGGTAGAAAGTAGATCCACGTAAACGCATCCTTCATCAGATTCAATGCGCGATTTAACATCAAATCGCACAATCATTGCTCCCTCAATCTCATTTTCTGCTGATAATACAGCAACGCATTCCCACAGAATCTGATTTCTATGTAAACCTACATTCCTTGTCCAATTCCAGTGATTGTCATTTTCTTTTTTGCGCTTTGATCTTGGCACATCTGTTAAATCCCACCACCTTCCGTCTATTTTTGTCTGTGCAATATCTCTGGTAAGTTCTACTATTTTGGCTTTTATAGTCCTGTTTTCGCTTATTCGCCATATCTGTATTTCTTCAAGTATATTCACAGTTTATCTAAAAATTTGTAAGATCCTAAACGTAATTTTTGTTTGCTTTTTTTTATACAAAACTTATTGTAAGTCAACTGAAAGCATTTTCCCTATGCCAGCGAATCATCGTCAATGACGGACGAAACGGTTTTTCTTTTGGCAAATAAATTTCTTTTGTTTGCAAACTACGCAGCAAAAATGATTCATTTCCGCTTTCTTCAAAGTTTGTCGAAACAATTATTTTATAGTTATTGTCAATCGAAAACAATCCTTTATCGAATGCCCAATGATGAAGCGGACAGAGCGAAAGTCCGTTGCCAATGCTGTCGTCGTAAGATTTTGCAAACGGGAAAATATGCGCGGCTTCGACGGCGGTTTCTCCGTCTAAAGTTATGATTCGCAAAAGACACGCGGCGCAAGTGTAATCGTAAAGCCTGATAATAACGCGGCGAAAAGCAATGTTTCGCTTTGGCGTATCCGAAATGTTTTTTGAAATTTCGGTGTTTTTGCTTTCTGCACTTTCGAGCAAAAGATTTTCGATGTTATTGATTTCGAGATTTTCCGCGATGACGGCGCGAAAATTTTCTGCTTGTTCGGAAAAATAAACTTCGATGATTTTTTGTCGAATTACTTCCCGCGTATCGGCGCGATGCAAGAGCAAAAATAAATTTTCATCCAAACTTGCAAACGCGACAACACTTGCAAGTTGCGCCATCGAATTTAATTGTTTGGTCACCGAAAGCAGTTGTTCGCTTCCGGCTTTAGCGTGGAGATGCCAAAATTTATCCGATTTCAAATGAAAAAACGGCAAAAAGATTCGCGGTTTATCCAAACTGATGAGATGCCAAAATTTTAGAAACGATTCGACAATCTGCGGTGAAGGTTCGATTTTGTTTGTCCTGATTGCGCCTTGTTCAAATAAATCAATGATGGCGAGAAGCAAAATAGGTTTGTGCGGCGCAGGTTTTCCGTGCGAACGGTCAATGCGAAGCCTTTCGATTTTGTTCAGATAATATGAGAGAATATCGGGCATTTTTCATCAAACGAGCGCGCATTTTGCTTCTTTCTCCTGACGTTTTAGGTAATTTTTCAACGCCATATCAATATCTTTGAAAAGATTGTTGCGGCGCATTAGTCCGCTTTTGTCTTTTTCGATTTGCAGGAGTTGTTCGACGAGTTCGACGGGAACGCCTTGTTTTTGGCAGATTTCTTCCAAAAGTGCGCGGTCTTTGGCGCGGCGTTCGTTGATTTCTTTGTTCATAGCAAATTCTTCTCCGAAAACTTCGTAATAAATCTTCGTAACGCTGGGCGCGTCGTGAAAATCGTGATACCAAATCCATTGAATTCCCGAAAGTTCTTCGCTTGTAATTAGTTGCATCTCGATTTCTTTTTGAACTTCGAGCAGTCGGCGCAGGATTTTGGCGCGAGATTCTTTGGTAAATGGACCTAAACCGTCTTGCAGATTGCGCCGATAACCTTGCCGCATTGTTTCATCGTCGCGGATTTTTTTGAGCCAGTCGCGCATTTCGAGAAGCGGTTCCATCCAATATTCGCCCGTATCAATCAAACCTTCCATTGATTTGTCTTCGTCAACAACCGTGCAAGTCCAGCAGCCGAAACGCGAATTTCCGCAACTCGGCGTTGAGGTATCAATCACTAACGGACATTCGCCGCCCGAAGCATTGCGGTAAAGCGTGAAAAGTTTGCGGTTGTCGCCTTGCCACGGACTTGGAACTTGCAAAAGATACGTCCAAACGTGGTCATCGGTCAAATCGGCAATCGGCGCGAAAACATATACGCCGGGCAATTGGTGTTTGCGAAGCCGCGAATATCGGCGTTCGTGCCGCGCCATCGAAGCGCGACGATTGGTGCTTTCGGCTTTGCGTGTGCCGAGAAGAATTATCGCTTCGCCGTTGTCGCCCAAAGTATCTTTGATATATTTATTGGTCGGATTAATTTTCATCCGTTCGGTGCACCAACGGAAAAAACGATTCGGCGACGGATAACCTTTGCCAATTAAGTTTATCCAAAACGTATCGCCCAAAATCGGCGTAACTTTGACGACTTTTATCGGAAAATCATAACCTTCGCCCGCCACGCGGATTTTATCAAGCGTGTCGTCAATCCAACGCACAACCGCCGGATTTTCAACCAATGTATCGTTGCAGAGAACGTGAATTTCTTTGTGCAAAGTTACATTTTCTCTCTGCAATTCGAGTAGTGCGAAAAATGTTAATTGCAAAAGCCTTGTCGAATCTTTGCCGCCCGAAAAACCGACAATCCACGGCGTTGTGTCCGCTAAATATTGTTCCTTGATTTCGGCGATGATGTTTTCGATTAAGATGTGCGTCGAAATTTCGGCAAATCCTACGGTGGCTGTCATTCGGGTTTGTTTCCTTAATTTATTTGAAATTCTGATTTGAAAGATACGCAATTCGGCGCAAAAATGCAAGTTTTTCCTTTGTAAAAGCAAACGGACGCTTTTTTAATTGCGTCCGTTTTGATGTTGAATTTTGAAAATGTTCTCTAACTTGCCGTGGCTTCCGATTGGGCGGGTTTGGCGGCGGTGTAGAGAATTCGGGTGCAGTTTTCGCAGGTGATTATTTCGTCGCCTCGGCGGACATCGGCTTGGCGTTGCGGGCGGAGCGACATAAAACACGCGCTGCACGCGCCGCCGATGACTTCTGCAACGGCGATTCCGTCGCGTCCGCGTTGGGCAAGGCGGTTATAGACGGCGGCGAGTCTGTCCGGCAAGGTTACGAAAACTTCTTTGCGTTTAGCGGTTTCCGAAGCAAATTCTTTTTTGTTTTTGCCGACTTCCGCATCGAATTTGCTGAGCGCGTCGGCGCGGTTTGATTCGAGCGAGTTGATTTCTTCGGCGCGTTCCGCAAGTTCGGCTTCGATGGCTTCGATGACTGTCATTTTTTCGACGATTTGCGTTTCGAGCGTGGCAATTTGTTTTTGCACAACGTCCAAATCGCGCATTGCCGTTTCATATTCCTTGTGATTTTGCGCGTGTTTTAAATTCCGGTCGTTTTTTGCTTGATAACTTTTTTGAAGTTCGAGATATGTTTCGAGTTTGCCGCGTTCGGCTTGTGCGGTGTCGCGTCTTTGTTGGATTTCCCGAATAGAAGAGGCGTGCGTTTCGAACTCTTGTTCGATAGCGGCACGCCTTTCATCTGCGGTATCAATGGCTTTTTTCAAATTTCTGATTTTGGTATCAGTTTTTTGTAATTCTACTAATTTTTCGAGTTCTGCCTTCACGTTTTTAAAAAATCTCCTGTTAAATTGTGCTTGTATTAAATTATTTACATTATATTACGGCTTGCACGTTTTAGGAAAGCGGAATAAGAAGAAGGCGAGAAAGCGAAAAAGCGAGAAGGCGAGAAAGCGCGATTTTTACCTCACATTATTTCTCCTTTTCTCAGATTTTGAAGGTTACAAATGTAACACAAATTTAATAAGCGCGTAACATCAAATTCAATTCGAGGCGCGAAAATTTGATTTGATTAACCGCAAAAAATAACTTTTAAGAGGAGATTTTAATGAATTTTCGATTCAGCCGAAATACGTTTTCAGCTATTGTTTTCAGTATTTTATTATTTTCCGTTGGCACATTTGCCCAATCCGATTCGGGAAGCGCATCGGTCGAAGGAACGGCAACTGATCAAACCGGCGCGATTGTGCGCGGCGCGACGGTAATTATCAGAAACACCGAAACAGGTTTGACACGCACCGTTATCACCAATGAAAACGGCACATTTTCCGCGCCTGTTTTGCCTGTCGGCAGATATTCCGTAACCGCAAACGCCGACGGATTTGCCGAATTTAAGCAGGAAATAAATTTATCGGTCGGCGAAACAACTGCGGTGAACGTCGTTTTACTGCCGAAAGGCACGACTGCCGACGTAACCGTTACTGCAGGAAGCGAACTCGTTGACACCGAATCTTCGACAACCGGAACTTCGATAACTTCGCGCTCGATTTCCGATTTGCCTGTCCGCGGACGAAATTTTGCCGAGTTTGTTCAACTCACGCCCGGCGTTGTCCAAGAAGCTGACCGCAAAGGTTTGGTCATCGGCGGACAGCGTTCTATCAATTCAAATGTTTCGATTGACGGTGCGGATTTTAACGATTCTCTGCAAGGAAATCAGCGCGGCGGAAACGATGCGGTTTTTTTCTTCCCGCAAACCGCGATTAAAGAATTTCAAGTCGTCCGCTCCGGTGCAACGGCGGAAGTCGGGCGCACGGGCGCGGGTTTCGTGAACGCCGTTACAAAATCGGGAACAAACAATTTTCGCGGCGAGGCGTTTTATTTTAACCGCAATGATCGTCTGACTTCGCGTGATGCTTTCGGCAACGACGGCGCAAATAATCAGAATCTTTTCGGCGGTTCAATCGGCGGTCCGATTGTCAAAGATAAAGCGTTTTTCTTCGTCGGTGCAGAGCAGAATTTTTTGCGGATTCCGTATTTTGTGGATTTTCAGCCGAGCGCGATTGCAATTCCGGCAGATATTGCCGCACTCGAAGGCGAACAGATTTCAACCAATAATCCGACATCGGTTTTTGCGCGTTTCGACTTTAATTTGAATGAGCGAAACACGCTCAATTTTCAATATTCTTTTTCGCGTCTCGAAGCTGAAAATTTTGTGGCGATTGACGAAGGAATTGTCATTACCGACATTGCGGCAACGCAGAATGTTTTGCGAAAAGGTTCGAGCAATGG
>CALMEH010000206.1 GCA_937863115.1 uncultured Acidobacteriota bacterium | reverse complement strand
CCAAAAGGTCGGAGGCTTTTGATTTGGTATAGCAGACATCAAATAATTCGGTAATCAATTTTTCTATTGAAGGAATTTCTCCTGTCCGCTCATCATTTTTCAAAGCCTCGATTACTTTTTCCATAGATTCATAACCGTTATTATTAGGTCGCCGACGTTTATCAATAATAACTTTGGCGATACGAAGTGTCTGTAAAGTGTCAAATTTGGTCTTCAGAATTTTTTCTATTTCATCCTGCGAAGCGGTAGTTACATTATTATTAGGTTTTTCCGCACTAAAAAATTCATTGGCAACGGCAATGTTGATGCCGCTGAAAATAAAACCGTCCGGCACGGCTGAAACCGGCAGAGAATCCCAATATAACCACATTTTCTCGCCAAAATATGTTGTAATTCCTCTTTGACCAATAGCAAAACCATCGTAAGTTTGCGCCGCTGCCCCAAGAACGCGAACTCGCCCATTACTTGTGTTTAAACCAATCATTTGCAAACTGCTTGTCATTGGTTTCAATCCCAAATGTCTGGCAAAATAATAGGCGTGTCCGAGTGCTTTTGAAGCCTGACCGTTTGGAATAACCAGCCGGTCATAGAGTTCCGAAGCCTCTTGCTTGGTTTCTTCTTTATATTCCGTTGAAACATCCCACATGGTGTTCCCGACAAGTCCTACTTGTTTATTGAAATAGTCTTTAATTTTCGGAGTTTTCTTTGCATCGGCAACTTTCAAGGTAACTCTTACTTTGGTATCTTCAATTTTCGCATCATCCAAAGTCGCACCATATCCATACCTCAGACCTTCTTTACAAGGGATAATTTCATCTTCTTTTAAACCTAATGTCTTACTCTCGCCCGGATGCAGCAGACGGTTATCATTCGGATGTCTCAAAATCGTATCATTGCGCGGATTTGCAAAAGTATCCATCAGCGATGTTCTTCCGAACCAATCCAATTTACATTTCTCATTTCGCGCCCGCTCCGCCGCATTAAGCCCAACACCACCGCCCGCCGTAACGCAAACTCTTTCGCCCTCTGTCCACGGAACTTCGTCGCGGATGGAATCAACGCCATTTAATACTATCCGTTTTTTTAGCTCCTCGCCCCAACCTTCTTTCCACGTTTCGGGCGATAGCCAAGCCGCCGTCCGCGCTTTTTTGCATTCGTCCGTGTCGCCCTTGCCCGGCGCAATCACAATAGGTCTTCCCGGTCCGGTGCAGATGTCAATATGCGAGGCATAAATAAATGAAAGGTCTTCTTTTTTTAGTTCGTTAGCAGAATTGGGCTTCATCACCAAAAGGCGATAACGGGCAACTTTACTTTGGAATTCCTCACAGAGTTTTTCCGCTATCAAATCGCGGAAATCTAATTTCATTCCGTCCTTTCCAAGTTCTTCTTCAGTATCAGTTCCCAACGGCTCTCGTTTCCAAGTTTGAATCCAAACAACCCATTCTTCTCTTGTTAAAACTTTTCCTTTATAGCGTTCTTCGAGTCGTTTATACTCATCTTCAACACATTGTCCGAAATGCTTTGAGTCTAAACCGGCATCGTGAATGGCATCTAAAGAAGGATGTTTTTCAAACCCGGGCAGATTTAGCAAATACGGCGGTTGCCCCATTCCGTGGTGCATATATTTAGTCCACGGATTGGCGAAACCGACGTGCATTACGGGCAAACCCGCGATGCGTTTTTTGCCGAATTCGGTTTGTCTCAAAGTCGTATGATTTATGATTGCCGCCGGTCCGCGTCCGACGATGACGTAATATACGTCCATCGTTCCGCTGTCCGTATTTATGGCAGTTGAACCAACCGGCGCAAGGAGGCTTGCATAAAATTTTTTCGGCAGATTTTGGGGTTTTCTTCTTTCTTGATTTTCCTCAGATAGTTTGCTTAATCTTTCCTTTTCCTTTTCTTCGGCTTTTA
>CALMEH010000205.1 GCA_937863115.1 uncultured Acidobacteriota bacterium | reverse complement strand
CCCGTGCAAGGCGATTATACGGGCGACGGCAAGGCGGATATTGCGTTTTGGCGACCGTTGAACGGTAATTGGTTTATTTTGCGCTCGGAAGACTTTTCGTTTTTTGCGTTTCCGTTCGGCGCGTCGGGCGATATTCCGGTTGCCGGAGATTATGACGGCGACGGCAAGTTTGATGCGGGCGTGTTTCGTCCATCAAACAATGATTGGTTTATTCAGCGTTCGACCGCCGGAACTTTGATTCAGCAATTCGGCATCGCGGGCGATTTGCCGACTCCGAATGCTTTTGTGCCTTAAATTTATTTTAGAAACCACAAAAAAACACGAAACTCCACAAAAACTAATAATTTATTTCGTGGAGTTTCGTGTTTTTTTGTGGTTAAATTTCTTTCTTTCTACGCGGCTTCTTTGAGTTTGCGAACGACTTCAAAAATCGGTCTCAAACTAATTCCCGACGCGCCTCTCTTATATCGGCTTTGAAATTGGAAAGATCGGAACGCACCGAGTAAATTTGAGATTCGAGTCGGTCAAATCTGATGGCATTATCAACGATTCCCTGCCGCACGGCTTCAAACTGCCTTTGAACGTAATTTTCCAAACCGTCTATTCTTTTATTTACACCGGCGATTTCTTTACGGACAGAATCTTCCAATCCGTCAATTCTTTTATTTACACCGTCAATTTTACTCGACAGTGCCGCAATCGCTTCTAAGATTTCATTATGTTGTTTTAATGTTTCTTCCGATTTCATATCTTGAAATATACTACGAAAACTTCCGTTTTTACAAGCAAAATAATTGCGGCGTTACGCGGCTTCTTCGAGTTCGCGGATGACTTCAAAAACGGGGGCTTGGCGTTCGACCATATCTTTGGTGATGACGATTTCTTTGACTTTTTTCTGCGACGGAATGTGATACATCGGTTGCAGAAGAATTTCTCCGAGAATCATCATTAACCCGCGTGCGCCGACTTTTCGTAAAACTGCTTGGCGGGCAACGGCTCTGAGCGCATCGTCGGTAAATTTCAAACGCACGTTATCAAATTCAAATTTGCGTTGATATTGTTTGACGAGCGAATTTTTCGGTTCGGTCAAAATCTGCATCAAAGCCGCTTCATCCAATTCGGTCAAAGTTCCGAGAACCGGAAGTCTGCCGACAAATTCGGGAATCAAACCGTAATGAATCAAATCTTCGGGTTCGA
>CALMEH010000204.1 GCA_937863115.1 uncultured Acidobacteriota bacterium | reverse complement strand
GAAAATTTATACCAAACGGAATTTAGCGGAGTTGATGCGTTGGCGTGATTCGGTTCGCCGCTCCCTTGTCCGGTTGCCCCGATGGTATTGCTAAAGTTATAAACTCCATTCAAAATATTAAAATCATCTTCGACAGGCTTACCCCAATCCAGACTAAAACTACTGCCTTGCGTGTTTTGCGTAAAGTTTCCAACCCGAATTATATAAGTTACGCCAGCTGTTACAAATAGAGGAATGGGTGTGTCATTGCAACCACCAATGGTTCCGTCAAGAAAATTTAGATTGTTTATATTTGTCCCGGTATATATTTGAAGGTAAGTAAGTGATGAAGTATTGGAACTGCAGGTATTAAAAACTACTGTTCCGGTTGATGGAGCAGTCCAACGATGCCAAACCGTCAGATAGGCAAGACCGGGTTCGCCTGCTTCGTTGGCGGCATCAACATTACTGCCGACAAATCTTCCCGAAGGGGAATTTCCGAGATTGATAAAATTGGCAAAGAGTTGATTAGTCGGTGCAGTGCGGGCTACGATTTCAATGTTTCCGGTATTTGAGCCAAATCCGTCAACCGCAATGTAATAAGTAACTCCGACGGCTGTATTAAAACGCACGCGGCTCGCCGAATTTCCGCCTGCAATATCATCGTTGTATCCGACCAGAACTAAATTAGACAAACCATCGCCCGTAAAAACCGCTAAAGTCGTGTCAAAATTACTGCCGATGGTATTGATTTCCGGCCCCATATATGTTGGTGCCGTCCATTTAAACCAAACGGAATTTCTAACTGAATCGTTACCCGGATTCGGTTCGCCGGATTCGCCAGTTGCTTCGATATTTGTTCCGAGATAACTGCTTCCGGGAGAATAAAATATAGGCTGGACACCGGCAAAATTATCATTTTCCGGCGGCGTTAGATTCTCGTTTTTAATGGATATTGATTTTTTTGCCGCTGAAACGGATTTAGATTTTTCAATTGAACCGTTCGATTTCAATTCCGATTGAATTTCTTGTGCTATTATCGGCTTAAAAACCAAAACTGCCGCAATGAAAATCCAAAATAAAGTCCGCAAATTATGTAGTGTTTTCATACTTCTCCTTTTAATCAATTGCTCTCTGATTTTTTGCTTTACCTTCGATAAACGAACCGCCGAAGGCGATTTGCAATGTTCCGCGATAATTTGCGCTGCTTCCGTAGGAAATTTCTTTGATTTGCAGATAAACTAACGTTTTTCGGTCAAATCTGATTTTTTGCGTAATTGTTTCCGTCGGCATTCCGGCTACGCCTTGCGTTAAGATTAAATCCGTAAGGTCTTCATCGTTTTTGTCATAAAAATTAAGATACGCGCCGGCATTGGCATTTTTAGCCGTTGTCTTAATTTTCAGAACAACTTCGCCCTTATCCGCCCAAAATGCAAAAACTCTTTCGCTTTCATCACCTTTGATTTCGGTCGTAAAAACTCTCGATGTAATCAAAAGAGTGTCATCACGAACGTTCGGGGTTTTTTGCGCCGCTGCTTCGCCCGACACGATAACCATAATTGCCAAAACCAAAAAAATCGCCAATTTTTCGATAGATAGTGTATTTTTCATAATTAAAAATTCTCCAAACATTCGATAGACGAAATTTTAGACCGTTTTACGAGGCAAAAAACCTAACAATTTTGTTAGGTTTTTAAACTATTTCAGCCGCTGAAAAATTTTGTAAAGAAAATTGCTGCGACTGAAATACGGAAGGAAATCCATCATTTCGACCATGGCGTAATATTCATTGAGCGAAATAAGTCGTTTCGCAATTCGGCTGGAGTAAACTCATCATCAAGAATGTAATCTACCGCTTCCATTCCACCCATTTTTTTTATTACATTGGTTTGCTGCAGAAGCATTTCAAATGAATGATATAGATGCAGAATTGTATAAACTGTTCTTGTAATTGAGGTTTTATATGCGCCCCGCGCACGGTCGGCGCGTGCGTCGAAATACAAAGTAGGACGATTTTTCTTTTGATATTCGCCGATTAGATAGGCAATGTAATCATTGTTTTGGGTGTAATCCAGTCCGTTGGGAAAGCCCTCAATCACTTCGTATTTTCCCGTTAAATCACCATTTTGAATATACCAAAGCAAGTAAAAAACCAACATTTTGTCGGTCGGCATATTATCTGCCGGACGGCGCGTGCCGTGTTCTTTTGAACCGACCGCAAATGTAACTGAAACGTATGGAAAATTTGTTCCTGAATATAAATCAACTAATGCCATTTTTTTCTCCTAAAAAATATCTATTCAAAAATTGAATGAAATCAATTCTAAGGAACAAAAAACGAATTAGTAACTGATAATTTAATTAGGTTGAGAAAATTATTTTTGCGGAAAATTGACCGATATTTTCGTGCCTTCACTTGAGATTATTTCAAATTTGCCTTTGAGATTTTCGGCGCGGCGTTTCATATTTTTTAAGCCGTTGCCTTCAAAATCTTCGGAAATATCAAAGCCTTTGCCGTCGTCTTTAACGCTTAAAAAGATTTCTTTGCCGTTAATTTGAAAATCAATTTCTACCTTTTTGCAATCCGCATATTTTGCGGCATTGTTGACGGCTTCCTTGAAAATCAGATAAAGTTCGCGGCGCGTGTCCATTGAAATTTTAAGGTTTTGATGTTCGGGCGGCGCGTTGAATACGAGTTTGATGTTTTTTTCGACTAAAGTTTCTTCAGCAAATTGACGCATTTTTTGAATTAAATCCGTAAGCGAATCGCGCGAAGGATTGATTGCCCAAACAATATCTCGCATCGAATCAACCGATTTTCGGGAAGTTTCGGCGATTGTTGTCAGTAAGCGATTGTTATTTTCATTGCCATTGGTCATCTGCATTTTGATAACTTCGGAAAGCATAGAAATTTTCGATAAATCCGCGCCGATGTCGTCGTGCAAATCGGTGGCAATGCGTGTCCGTGTGCGCTCGATTTCCAGCAAACGATTCACACGAAAACGATAAAGCCCATAAATTGCAAAACCGATAATCAATGCTGAAAGTAAAATAAACCACGGGCGCAGATAAATCGGGCGCAAAATATTAAACGAAAATGTTGCCGGCGTTTGACTTATCAAGCCGTCGCTCGTTACGGCACGAACCGCAAAACGATAATTTCCCGCCGAAAGATTGGCAAAATTTAACGTGCGTTCATTGCTTAACAGCCACGCCGAATTTTCGTCGCCGAGTCGGTATTCATATTTCAGTTCTTCTCCCAAACTCGCGCCCAAACCGACAAAATCAATCGTCAAATTATTTTTGTCCGCCGTTAATTCCAATTCCGGCAGAGAAATTTCGCCGGTTTCGGAAATTTTTTGCGCTTCGCCCGCCACGCGCAAGCCTGTAATAAAAATATTCGGTTTTTGCCGCTCTTTGTCGGCAGTCGGAACAAAGCGGGCAATTCCCGTTGCCGAAGCAAACCAAATCGCGCCGGTTTTATCGGTTTTTGATAAATAAATATTGCCGCTCGGCAAACCGTCTTTGGTCGAAAAATAATAAATCTGTCCGTTGTCGGGATTTATCCGGTTCACGCCGCGTCCCGAACCTGCGTAAATGCGCCCGAATTTATCTTCGGCAATCGTGAAAACCATATTGTCGGACAAGCCTTCGGCGATGGTGTAAGCCGCAAATGTCGGATTTTCGGCATTTACATCATCAAGGCGCAAGATTCCGTTGTATGAAGAAGCAATCCACAAACGATTTTGGCGGTCAATAAATAAATCGTTAATCGCGCCTTGAAAATTTTTGACGGCTTCAATGTTTTGAAATTGCCCGTTTTTATAACGCAAAAGTTTTATGTTTTCGTCTTTGTTCGATTTGCGCGAAACTGCGCCGCCAAACCATAAATTTCCCGAACTATCTTCAACAAACGCTTGAAAAAATCCTGCGCCCAAATCGGCGGCGGCGGTGTAATCAATCAATTTTTCCGTCTTTCCGTCGCGCCGAAACAAAGCATTGCCTTCGCCGAAGGAAGCCAGCCAAACATCGCCGTTGCGCGTAGCGAAAATCTGAAATTTATCAATCTTTTTTTCTCCGTCCGGCAAACGGATAATTTCCGGTTCGGTTGCGGCAAGATTTTCGTAGTTTTCAACATTTCGGAAACGTAGCAAAACCGCCGCTTCGCCTTCGCGGGAAGCTATAAACAGGTCGCCGTTTGGCGTTTGAGAAATCAGCCGTTTGCCTTTTTGTCCGGGATTCCACCAATCCCGAAAATCAATCTTTTCGGCAAAACGCGGCGCAATCGAAACAAATTTTCCGTTGCGGAAAATACTTAATTGCGGTTTTTGCGGATGTTCGAGAACGGCAAAATCGCCCGTCTTTGTTTCAAACATCGAGCTGAAGGAAGCTGATTGTAAACCGTCTTCATTGCCGAATTTAGCAAAACCGAGCCGCAAGATTTTTTTTACGCCACTCTGTGTCGGAATCCAAAAATTGCCGTCGCGGTCTTCTTGAAATTCGGTAATAATCTTGTCGCTCAAGCCGTTTGCTTCGCCCAAAATACGAAAAATCGGTTTGTTTTCGCCGTCGAAACCAAGCAGTTGCGTAACTTTTTCGCGTGTCGAAATCCACATTACGCCGTCCGAAGATTGTTGCATCCAATAAATCCAATCGCTCGATAAACCGTCTTTTTCGGTGTAGCAAACATCAATGATTTTTTGTCCGGCTTGCGGATTCGCCGTCAAACGGCAAATTCCGCCCGAAACATTGCCGCCGATCCAAATCCGCCCGTCGCGGTCTTCGGTCATTGCTTGCACGTTCATCGGCGTTTTGCCGTCTGCGGTCGTCGGAAATCCGTCTTTGACCTCAAAACGGGTGATTTTTCCATCGGGCGACATCTTTATCAAGCCTTTATCCTGAATTGCCGCCCACAAATTATTTGTGCGGTCTTTTAAGAGAAAGCCTAAATAATCATTTATGTCGGTTTTGTGAAAAATCGGATTGCCGTCAACGAGATTTATTTTCACCAACCCACCGTCGTTGTCCGCCCACAGA
>CALMEH010000203.1 GCA_937863115.1 uncultured Acidobacteriota bacterium | reverse complement strand
GCATTTAACGTATTTTTTGCATAAACATTATCGCCTTGCTCCGTTGACGCATATGCCGCTCCGGTTTTCGGACGATTACGAATAAGATGCCCTCCGATTGTTACCTTCGATTTGAAGCGCACATCACGGGTCGAATTGTTTTGATGCGTGTTCAAAAACATATTTCCGTTGCTATGCACTCTGCCCTGCATAAAAAAGGTCGCCCCCGGACTCCATAATTCGAGGTCGTCTTGATAAAATGCGCCAAACTGAAAAATCGGAATACGGTCGTTGAAAAATTTTCGTTTGACTTGAGTTACAACACCGGTTGCCGTATCGGTGGCAGTTACATCAATCTGCCATTCGTCGCGCAAACTGACTAAACCTTGATATTGTCCTTTTGTTTGCGTAACCATCTGGTCTAACCCGACTCGCGTAATAACTTTGTTAAAGGTATAACCGTTGGTTTCAAAATACGGCACGGGCTTACTAATAATCGCATTCACATCAGCATCTGTCGGCACTAATTTGTTTTCGACAACAGTTGCAAAATCTCTCGTGGTAGATTCGAGAGCCGCTTCTGCCGCGTTAAACGTGCGACTTTCCGCCGTGTCATTGCTCGCAATCGCATTTTCGGCAACCGTTCGTGAGAGAACAAACGCCGCAAAACCCATTAACAGCGTCATTATCAGCAAAGCCATAACCAGCGATGCGCCCGATTCGCGCTTGTTTTTCGATATTTTTTTTATAACTTCAACAGACATCTTTTTCATTTTTTTTAGCTTGATTCGTAACGTAAATTTTTTGTGCTGATAAATTCTTTGATAGTTATCGGCGTTTGCACACGCGGCATTCCGTCAGCTTCTGTTGCCAATGTAATGGAAATCTGCACTTGAACAACATTGTTCATTTTTAATTGATTCGTTCTGCCGTTGTTGCCGCTCGAAGGATCGTCAACCGTTGTTCCGTCTTCCATAAAATATTTCACTTGAAAATCGCTCACGCCATAAACAAGTTCGCGGGTTT
>CALMEH010000202.1 GCA_937863115.1 uncultured Acidobacteriota bacterium | reverse complement strand
TGCTGTCGCCGCAATCAATTCCGACGGCACATAAAGCGGATAAATCAACGCGCCCCTTTCCTGGGCCGAACCTAAAAGCGAGTAAAAAGGCAGAAAAGGAGGATTATCGGCGCCGTCAGTCAAAGCAATAATCGCCGTTCGGTCGCCGCGCAAAGGTCGCAAAGTTTCAACCAAAGTAAAGGCGAGCGCATCATAATAAGCCGTGCTACCGCCGGCATCGAAAGTGTCAAGACTTTTCGACAATTTTCCTTTATCGGTCGTAAAAGTCGAGATTGTTTTAACGTCTTCGTTAAAAATTATAATCGCAATTTTGTCGTTTGCGCCCGCCGTATTAACAAAATCCCGCGCCGCTTTGCGAATAAAATCAACGTAATTTTCGATGCTTCCCGAAACGTCCAAAAGCAAAACCAAATTAAACGGCGCAGTTGTTGATTCAACCGAAACGATTTCGCGCTCTTTGCCTGATTCGGAAACTTCAAAATCCGCTTGTTTCAAATCCGCAATCGCCCGATTATTCAAATCCGTAACTTTTACCAAAACTTTTTTCAAATTACCTTTCGGCAATTGTTGCGGCTTTTCGCCGAGTGTCAGATTCGGTGTTTTTTTAATCGGCGGCAAGGTTGCGGCATAATCGCCGAAATATTTTGGGCTGGCTCGGCGAATTGCTTCCATCAGCAAAGAATCGCCGCTCCGAATTATCGCTTTTGCGGCATTTGTCAGCGTTCGTTCGCGTAAATCCGACGGCACTTCGTTCGGATTGACATTCAACAAAATAATACCCCGCGCCGTCGTTAAATTTAGTTCGATTTGTCCTTTGTTCTTCGTTTTTTGTCCTTCAGTCTTTGATTCTTCTTCTGCTGACTGCTGACTGCTAATTGCTGACTGCCGACTGATTTTCCCTTTTATTTGAAACTTCCCTGCGGATTTTTCTTTGATTTCTTCGAGTGTCGGGTCGGACAAAAAACGCGGGCGCGAAGATGTCCAAAGGAAATTATATTTCAAATCTTCGAGCGGAACTTGCGCGGCGATTGTTCCGGTTTCGGTAAAAACTTCTGCCGCTTCAAAATCGCCTGAAATGCGGACTTCGCCTTCATTCGTTGTAATTGACACACGGGCGCGAAGCGGTAATTTTACTGTTAAATCAACTCTATTTTTTGTATCTTGGGGCGAGATTTCGAGATTAATATTTTTTCTTGTTTCGTTTCTAATCTCGCTCGAAGTCAATTTTTTATCGGAGTTTATGTTCACGATTATTTTGTTTTCGAGTTTTGCATCAGCCAAAACAAAAACGCGCCCGTAGAGATTTTTTATCTCGACGGTTGCGCCTTTTTGATATGCAAATTCGCGCTCGACGGTTTCGGCGCGAACTGCAAAAAACGCCAGAAAAATTGTAAATATTAGCGCGAAAATTTTCATATGTTTTTGTATGGAGTCCACGCTTCAGCGTGGCAAAACCGTTGCGCTTCGCTAACGGTTTTCAGGCTAAAGGCTGGACTCCGAACTTTTTGATGCGCGACTTGTAACTTTGCCCGATTGAATTAATCTTTCTCGAACCCGTTTTTGCCAATTCGAGCGCGGACTTTCGGCATCTTCAAATTGTTCAAGCAATTCGTTCAATGATTCGCCGCCTGCTTGCCGCGTTTTCAGATAAAGCAAGGCAATGATTATCGAAGTAAAAGAAGCCAAAAAAATGTGCATCGGAAGCCAAAATATGTGAATCACGGATTGAAAAAAAGTATCTTTCACGCGAGTTTTCATATCCATATTCTTCACCAACGGTTTTTTTTTGGTCGGATCGCCGAAATTTATATTGATGTCGTTTTCAACTTTTTTTTCGATGTCCGTCGCGGAATTGTTTTCTCCACTTTTCTGATTTTGCACAACCGCCGGAAGATTTTCGGGAACTTTCGGGAAAAATGCTCGGTCAAAAATATTGACGAAAAACGAAATAAATCCGGAAAGAATCGCGGGCAACAAAAACATTATAAAAACTGCGGCAATCGCCGTCCAAATCGAACGCAGCGTGAGTTGTTGCGAGCGTTTCAAAGCCTTCCAGCCGCGCAGGTTTTCCATCATCACCACGGGCGAAGTCAATGCCCACAGCACCGGAAGAACGAAAAATCCCAAACCGCAGGTCAAGGCACCGAGCAAATATGTTAAAACCGTGCTTAAAAGTCCTGTTCCGACTAACCTTTTCCACTTTTTTTTAGCTTCCCGAAGCGCAGGACGAATCGCTATAGGGCGAAGCGGAACAGCCAGAAATTGGGTAACAATCAACGTCGTTGCACCAATAATTAAATAGATACAAAATCCGGTAACAATGCCCCAAAGCCCGATTGCCGAATTATATAAAACATCTCCCCAAGGTTCGGGAATGCTTCCACTAACTCTTAGAAAACTAAAGATAACCATCGCAAAAATGGTTACAATAATCGGAATCGAAAGAAGTGTTGTTAAGCCCAAAAACTTTGGCAGATGTTCGCTGTAAATCACGAGTGCGCGACGCAAAAGCGTAACGATTCCTTCCGATTGTGAACGCAATTCGCTGGCAAAGGCTTCAGCCGTCGGAGGACGTTGCGCGGCATCTTTCGCCAAAGCCGAATGAATAACTTTTCGCACGCTTCGCGGAACTTTTTTCACTATCAAAGGCGGTGGCAGAATCTCCTTGTGCGCGTGCATTACGGTTTTGAAATCGCCCGTAAAAGGCGTATCGCCCGAAAGCATTTGATAAGCGATAATACCGAGCGAATAAATATCGGAACTTTTTTCCAGTTTTTCGCCGCGACATTGTTCGGGCGACATATAAAGCGGCGTTCCGAGAACTGCGCCGACTCGTGTTAAATCTTTGGTTATCGGCGTATTAAGCGGAGAATTTGCCGTTTCAATCTGCGCCGACATTATTTTTGTTTTGAAATTTTCTTCAATCGAAACGGTGTTTTTGTCGTTACCGAAAATCGCGGTTTTATCTTCCGATTCGCTCGTTTGTAGTATTGTTCCGGCTTCGCTGTTCGGATTATCCTGCAACATCGTTCCGGCTTCGCTGATGATAGTAGAAGATTGATTTTCGATTATTGTATTTGTTTGCGTTTCGCTACCAATTGTCGTTTGCCGAAAATTGCTTGTCGTCGGCAAAGACGGAAGATTTGAAATGTGAATTTCTTCCATCGCTCCAGACATATTTTCTTCGAGTTTGGCAATACCGAAATCAAGAACTTTAACTGTATAACCGCCGCGCTGATTGGGTTCGAGCCAAATATTATCGGGCTTCAGATCGCGGTGAATAATGCCTTGCGCGTGTGCTTCGTGGACGGCTGAACAAACCTGCTCCAAAATATCAAGCGACCACGAAAGAGGAAGTTTTTGCTCTTCTTCCAAAACTTCGCCGAGCGTTACTCCGTCCAGATATTCCATCACGAGATATGCAACTTTTCCTTCGTTACTTTCGGAAAAACCGAAGTCTGTAACATCAACCACATTCGGATGGCGCAAACGACCGGCGGCACGTGCTTCGCGGCGAAAACGCTCGACAAATTCAGGGCGCGACATAAATTGCGGCGCAATAATTTTGAGCGCAACCGGACGTTCCGTGCCGACGTGCGTTGCCAAATAAACCGTTCCCATTCCGCCGCGCCCGATTTCCCGTTCGATTTTATATTTGCCGTCAAGCGTCTGCCCGACAAAACTTACGAATTCCATATTCTCGTTAAAATTCAATACGATTATAAGTGAAAAAGTGAAAAGTGAAAAGGTGAAAAAGTTTGGCGAATTTTGATTCAATCCGCTTTTTCACTTTTTCACCTTTTCACTTTTTCACTTTACTTATCCGCTTTTCGGATAACTATTCTGCCGCTGAAGGTTGTTAGATTAATTGTGGCTTCGCCCGCGCCGATTTGTCCCGTAAGATTTTGAACGCCGGAAACCGATGTTTTCTTAATATTCTGCATCGGCATCAACGAACTGAAATTGCCCGATTGCCAGAAAGCATTGATTTTGCACGAAGAATTTTCCGGCATCGAGAGAAAAATCACGCCGCTCTGTGTGCCGAAAGTATATTGTCCGCCGCCGGAGGGTTCGCCCGTAAATTTTATCGAACCGGAAATTGAATTGACATCAAGCAGAAGATGTTCGACTTCCTGCAAAGTGATCGTGCCGTTAATAGTTTTAGCTCTGAAAACATCGCCGATTTCGCTTGGACTAATATTAAAAACGACGATATTTCCGTTTGTTGTCGCAAGCCCGATTGAGCCGCCTGAATTTCCGACCGTGATGCTTCCTTGTTTTGTTTCGGCTTCGATTCCGTTAGCAATATTGTCAAAAAAAACATTTCCGCCGACGTTTGAAAACCGCACTTTATCAACAGATTCGATCTTCGTTTCGCTGTCGCGGCTTTTGATATTGACGATCGCACCGCGCGGCACATCGAGTTCGATGTCGTCGCCCGAAAGACATTCTTCCGATTGCGATGCGCCGTTTTCCCGCGTATCAAATCCGACAACCATTATCCAAACAGGCTTTTCATTCTTATCTTTTTTTAAAACCTTAAACCCGACACGACTTCCGCCACTGCTGACGTAAGCGCGAACTTCTTTTCTGTCCCAGCCGTTGACGTTGATTTTTCCTTTTGCCACACACAACGAAATATTTACCTTCGCATCAACGGCGATGGCTTTTTCGGCTGGCGTTTCGCTTTTCGGAAATTGAGGTTTGACGGGTTTCGGAACTTGCGCGGAAATCGCGGCGGCGAAAAGGAAAATTGACAAGATTATTCCCGTTTTAATTTTCAAATTTTGAATCATCTTTGTCTTTTTCTCGTTTCTCCTAACGTAACGCCATCAATTCGTTTTTCTCCGTAACTGAATTGAGCAGGTCAACTTTGTTTTGATATGAAGCCATTAAAATCTGCTTCGCGGCTTGATTGCGCGGATTTTTCTTAACTTCCTTACGCATTTTCGTAATCGAATCGTCAACCACCGCCAGATTTTGTTCAAACGTAAAACGCTCGGAAGGTTTCAAAACTTCGTCTTTGCGGGAATTTAGATTATTTTCCAAAGTCGCAATTGTTTTGATATAACCTTCTTCCCCCGGCAAATATTGATAAGCAGTCGTTTGCGGAACTACTTTATCGGGCGTTTTTTTATTCTGAATCTGAATCGGTTGATTTTCAATTACAACGGCTTTGATAACGCGAAAATCCGGTTTAGTTTTTTCCGGTTGATTAATTCTTGTAACTGTATTAACTCCGCTCGAAGTTTCTTCCGGCGGATTTATAAAACTTGGCGAATTGTCAGAAATCGGCGTAATATTTTCGGATTTGTTCTCGGTATTTATTGCGATATATTGCTGATTGTTGTTCGCTTGCGAACTAATATAAGCCATAAAAACTCCGAAAACAATCATCAAACTTGCAAACGTGGCGATGGTCGGATTTTTGAAAAAAGCAAAAACCGTTTGCCAATAGGATTTCTTTTCCTTTTCGATTTCAATATTAATTTTCGCCCACAAACGCTGTGTCGGAACAAGCGTATTAAGTTCGGCATTGAGCGCGGTAAAAGCTATCGCCGATTCTTCTTCGGCATTTCCCACCAGCATCGCGCAATCGTCGCACACGGCGAGATGATCAGCCGCTGTTTCCAACAAACCGCCGTTCAATTCGCCGTCCAAAAATGCTTGGATCGTTCCGCTGTCAAGACAATGTTTTTTCATTATAACTTCTCTCAATTTTGCCTTTTTCCTCAATGAATCTTGCCAAAATGCCGCACAAATTCAGCGCGGGCGCGGGCAATATATGTGCCGATGCTTGTTTCGGTCAACGAAAGCGTTTCCGCAATTTCCCGATACGACAAACCTTGCTGTTTCAGCACTAAACAACTTCGCAAAGGTTCTTTTATCAAATTTAGTGCGCGATAAACTTCTTTTGCTTCTTCACGCTTTTCGTAATCAATTTCCGCCGTAAAATCGGTTACTTCATCCGTTTCTTTGACGTAATTTTCTTCTCTCGTGTTCGCCCGAATATTTCCTCGAATCGTGTTTTTCGCTAAATTCAGCGCAACGCGAATCAACCAAGGGCGAAGCATCTGCTCATCTTTAATAGATTCGAGATGCCGGTAAAGTTTCAGAAAAACTTCCTGCGTAACGTCTTCCGCAAGCGCATCGTCGCGCAAGACCGAACGCGCCGCGCGAAACACAGTTCGATGGTGAAGCGAAAAAGCCTCATCAAATTCGATTTTTTCTTTCGCTACAGAAATACCCGCTTCGGACATCGCGTCCATCATTAAAATTTTTACGCCTTCGGTCATTATTAAGCAACAAACTACTGCTTTCAATTCTAAAACACCGCAAAATTTAATTTTGTGACAAATTTTTAGATAATGGATAATGGATAATAAAAAGCTAATTCTTAATTATCCATTATCCATTTTTCAAAAGTTCACAATCTCGGCTTTATAAAACAATTCGCTCGGAAAATCCGTCTCGTTTTCAGCCGTTACAAAAAATGTATAACTATTTTCTCTGTCCGTAAAGATTTCTTCGAGCATTTCGGTAGAAAATTCGCTTTCTTCGTCAAAATTCGGCTCAACCAGTGCAAGACTTTTGAGACAAGAATTCAGATGATTTCTGCCGATGCCGAATTCCTCCGCTTTACCGTCAATAATCAAACGAATTTCGCCTTGTTCTTCAGCAAAATGCGTCAAAAGCGACGCGGCGAGCGAAACTCCTTTTTCAAATCTTTCGGAAACGGGCGCGAGATTTCCCTTCTGTTCAGCATCGAGTTTTTCGCGCAAAGTCAGAGATTTTTCTTCCTCATCACGCATAATTCGCGTATCGAAAAAAATTGTAACGCGCCGGTCGTCTTCAGCGGAAAATTCTCTGATGGTTAAACGATTTGTCCGCGCTGTCGCTTTCCAATCAACATGGCGAAGATCATCCGCTGGTTGATAATCGCGCAAGGAAAGCAAATCTTGCCCCAAACCTTTTTTTTGCGTGATATATTTCCCGACTTCGAGCGGCAAATCAACCGTTTCGTTATCAATCGGCGCGGATTTCGGAAAAATTATAATTTCGGTTTCCTGTGCCGAAAGTCTGCGCCGATGCCGGAAAAATCCGAACGGAAATTTTGTCGAAAGTTCGAAATCTTTGATGATAAATCGTCCGCGAAACGGGAAAATATGTTCGACTTTGTGGTCTTCTTTCGCACGACGCGGCAGATGTATGAAATATTCGAGCGTGTGTTTGATAATTGGCGGACGAGTTATTTTCTCAGCCCATTTTTCGGGCAAAATCTTTTTCAAATCTTCGACGACAAGCGATTTTTCGCGTTCCTTCCCACGGACTTCGGTGATAACCGAAAATGTCGGAAAAATGCGCTTGCGGTTGTTTAAGCTAACGAGAATCGGAGTCGGTTCGCCCGCAAAAACCGTTTCGGGAAAACGCATTTTTATATCAAGTTTTTTCAAACAAAAATTGCCCATCAAAAACCCGACAAGCATCGCCGCAATCAAAAACGAAAGCACCAAAAACAATAGATTATTGCCCGTATTCCACGCCGAAAACCCGACAATCACAATCAATCCCAAAATAATCGCGCCGCCAACCGTAAATTCAAACGGCAAATTCATCTGCGACGCTTCCGAACTCGCCGAACGCGCCAGCGGAGGCACGACAAAAATCAAAATCAGCAAAACAAAAACAATCGAAATCGCCGCCGTAATTCCCGCCAGACGCACATTTCCCTGCCGATGCGCCCAAAGCGTCAAAAACGCCAACGTCAATCCGCCGAAAACGACAAAAGAACCAAGTGCCGCATTCCGCAAATCGCGCAATCCGAAAAGTTGTCGAATGTTTTGAAAATTCATCGAATAGTAAATTGTGAATAGTAAATAGTGAGTAGTTTTCTTTATTTTTACTATTCACTATTTACTATTCACTAAATCGGCACGGAAGTTTTTTGCAAGATTTCGCTTAAAATTCTTTCGGCTTCGTGGTTGCGGCGTTTCGGATTTACATTGCGGACGTTGACGATGACCCGGTGTGCGAAAACCGGAATTGTCAGACGTTTGATGTCATCGGCAATGCAGAAATCGCGTCCTTCGATGAGCGCGAAGGCTTGGGCGCAACGGAAAAGCGAAAGCGTTCCGCGCGGGCTGATGCCGAGTTCGAAATTTTCGGTGAGGCGCGTTTGTCCGACAATATTCAATAAATAATCAACCAGCGCATCATCAACGCGCACGTTTGAAGCCAATCTTTGCAATTCCAAAACGTCCGATTCGCTCATTACCGAACGCACGAATTCGAGCGGATTTCGGCGTTCTCTATCGCGCAAAATCGCACGTTCGTCCTCTTTTCGCGGATAACCGACGTGCAGGCGAAGCATAAATCTGTCGAGTTGTGATTCGGGAAGTGGATAAGTTCCGTGATGTTCCGCCGGATTTTGCGTGGCAACAACCATAAACGGCAACGGCAACGGACGCGAAACACCTTCAACGGTGATTTGTTCTTCCGCCATTGCTTCTAAAAGTGCCGATTGCGTTTTCGGCGTGGCGCGGTTTATTTCGTCGGCGAGAACGATATTTGAAAAAATCGGTCCTGCGTTCCATTCAAAATTTCCGTTGCGCTGATTATAAATTGAAAGCCCGATAACATCCGACGGCAAAAGGTCGCTCGTAAATTGGATGCGCTGAAACGACAAATCGAGCGCACGCGCCAGAGCATTAGCAAGCGTTGTTTTGCCGATGCCCGGAACGTCTTCGATTAACAGATGACCTTTCGCAAAAAGTGCGGCAAGCGCGAGTTTGATGGTTTCGGGCTTGCCTTTAATGACGCGCTCGATTGAAGTTTGCAGTTGTCTGATTTTTTCGTTCGCATCAAAAGTCGGTGCGGCGGTTCGGACGACGGTTTCGGTTTCTTTGACTATCCAATCTCTCATTATTTTTGTTCGGCGGAAAAAAGTCCCAATTACATTTTACAAAATTTGATGCCATTTCTGCATCAAAAAGTTTTATTTCGTTTATAAGACTGTTTTTTATTGAAAAAGTTCCCTAAAAATCAGTATTGTGAACAGTAGCGAACTTCGCTATATTTAATCAACTTACGAATTACACTTGCTCGCTACCGTTCGCTATACTGATTTATTAATTTTGTGATATAAATTGATTTACTAAATTATTTGCAACCTTCGCAAAAATAATTCGTGAACAGGTGCAGAGGAAGTTCTAAAATAATTATGAGAAATTTACGCCGAAAACTCGGAAATCAAAAAGGTTTTAACTTGATAGAATTGATGATTGTTATTGCAATTGCGAGCCGGAAACGAAAACACCGCCGCGCAAACGCTCGATAAAGTCCGCACATTTCAAACTCAATATGCCGCCAGAAACAAAGGCAAATTTGCTAATTTTGACGAGCTTATCAGAACAGTCGGAATGGACGAAAAATTTGCCGGAGAACGTCCCGTGGTCAACGGTTATATTTTTACAATCACGGTTGAAGAACCTTCGACGACCAAACCATCGTTTTATTCGATAACCGCTGACCCGCAAGTTAGCGAAGGAATTCAAGCAACCGGAAATCGTCATTTTTATACCGATTCGACGCTCAGCACAATCAAGGCAACCGACGAAAATCGTCCTGCAAAAGCTGACGATTCTTCGATTTAACAAATATTTGCCGACTTAGCTCAGTGGTAGAGCGCACGCTTCACACGCGTGATGTCACAAGTTCAAATCTTGTAGTCGGCATACTTTTTAGAATTTTATACGCCCGCGAAAATGCGGAATAACGCGGAAAAAGAAAAGGTTTTACATATTTCCGCGCTTTTCTGCACTTTCTGCGGGCATAGATTTTTTTTGGAGGAATTATGAAAAACAAAACAGACATCACAATCATTCTCGACCGTTCGGGTTCGATGGCAAGCGTTAAAGACGACACCATCGGCGGATTTAACAATTTTTTGAGCGAACAGCAAAAAATCGAAGGCGAAGCCGTTTTGTCTTTGGTGCAATTTGACGACCAATATGAAACGGTATATTTGGATAAAGATATTCGTTCAGCCGACAAATTGACCGACGCGACTTTTCAACCGCGCGGGATGACTGCACTTTTCGATGCCGTCGGGCGCACGATAATTTCGGTTGGTCAACGTTTTGCCGCACTTTCGGAAGCGGAACGTCCCGATAAAATTTTGCTTGTTATTATGACCGACGGTTTTGAAAATTCTTCGCGTGAATTTAATGCTGCAAAAGTCGGCGAAATGATTAAACATCAGCGCGATGTTTATAATTGGCAATTTATGTTCATCGGCGCAAATCAAGACGCGGTTTTGAGTGCCGAAGCAATCAATATTCCCGCCGCCGCCGCGCTAACCTACGCCGCGAACGAAGAAGGAACTCGCGCCGCTTATAATATGATGGCGAAAAAAGTCGGCAATTATCGAATATCGAATAATGTTCAATCTTTGGAAATCGAAGAATCAGACCGCGAAGAACAGCGCAAAGCCGGAGCGAAGGATTAAAGTAAAAGGTAATAAAGTAAAAAAAGACGAATCGTTTCTTTCAAACGATTCGTCTTTTTTTCGGGTTAGAAGCAAATTAAATGATTAAGCCGATTCTGACTTGAACTTGCGCGGTAAATCAAGAGTTCCGCTTGCGGTTTTTTCTTATCGTCATCTTTGGGTTTTTCATCTTTCGGACGATTTTTATCGCCGACATTTATCACCGGCGGAGTAGGTTTCGGGGCGACCGTTGGTGTCGGTTGCTGTGCCATTGCCGCAAATGAAAAGCAAAAGACAGCCGCCGATATAAATAATATTTTTTTCAAAATTTTCATTTTTTGTATTTCCTCTTTCTATCAATCTGTGCGCTAAAAGGGGAAAGAAGCTGTGCGCCGTATTTTTATTAGGCAAAATTAGTGCCAAAGACTTAAATTTTGCAAATTCCATCAAATTATGGCATAAAATCTATGCTGCCGTCTTTGATTCATTTACATTACTTTACGTTTTCCGTTAATTTCATACGAAATCGTGAAAATTTCCTTGATAAGTATTAAACTACGAATATGGCACACGGTCAAAACGATACGCTAAAACAAATTCTCGTTATCATCGCCACAATCGGCACGATTGCGGTCAACGGGCTGGCTTCGATGGGAAAAATCGGCAACATTCTACCGAAAGATGTTTCCGATAAATATTTTACTTCCGTAACTCCTGCAGGCTACGCATTTTCGATTTGGGGCTTGATTTATCTCGGCTTAATTGCATTTAGCATTTATCAAGCTCTGCCTTCAAAAGCGGAAAGATTTCGCAATTTGCGCTCGGTTTATATTTTAAGCTGTGCGGCAAATTGCGCGTGGATTTATGTTTTTCATTACGAAATGCTGGCAGTTTCCCTGCTTGTAATTTTCGTGCTTCTTCTGCTTTTAGCTGTTATCAATCTAAATGCAAGAAACACCGAATCAACTGCCGAAACGCTTCTCGTGGCAACGCCTTTCGCGCTTTATTTCGGTTGGGTTACAGCGGCAACTATCGTTAATGCAACAATTGCGCTCGTCTCTCTCGGCGTAAAAACTTCCGAAACGACGACAACCGTTTTGGCTTGTATTTTAATCGCAATC
>CALMEH010000201.1 GCA_937863115.1 uncultured Acidobacteriota bacterium | reverse complement strand
TCCGACGGAATCAATTCCGCCGAAGCCGGATCTGCACCGCCGAGCAGAACCGTTTCCGCGCCCGCTTCGAGATAATTGTTGATGATTTTTAAGTTTTTCGTGCCTGACCAACCAGCAATCGCTTGTGTTTCTTCCTGATTTCCGGCAAATCCGGCGAGATAACTGTTTTTAATGGTCGTGTCGCCTGAATTTGTGGCAATTCCGCGCCTTGTGATGCCGGTTTTATGCGGATGAAAATAGCATCGGTCAAACTCGAAAAATCGCGGCACGTCCGCCACCTTTGGGCTGTCGGTGTTCAGATAAATCAGATTGTAAATGTAATCGGCGTTTTCGGGCGCAAATTCGATGCCGATAAAGCGAAAATGATGTGCGCCGTTTTCAGTTGAAACTGCTGCATTTCCCTTTCCGCGTGTTACGATTTTCGCCATTAAATTGGCGTTTGCAGGATTAACCCGTTTATCAACAGGAAGTTGAGAGACGGCGGAAGATTGAATCGTAATAAAATCTTTGATGTTTTTATTGGGCAATTTCGCTTCGTAATAAGTCGCGCCGGCTTGGAGTTCGATGATGTCGCCGCCCTCAGCTTTGTTAATTGCGGCTTGCAAATCGCCGCCTTTCGGAACGCGGATAATTTTTTGATTATTTACCGAAACAATTTCGAGCGGCGCGGCAAAAAGATTAAATTTATCACTGAAATTTACAAACGTAAAAACGGCAATCGCGCTCAAAACAATCAAAATCGCTGACACCGAAAAAATCAGACGCTTGTTCCAATTCGTTTTTTTGACTTCTTTTCGACGAACCTGATTATTGCTCATACTTTTGAATTATACTTAAAATCTTTCGTTATGAGAAAAGTTATAAAAGAGCAAATCCTCCAAATTTGACTTGATTCGGAAGGTAAGCAAAAACCGCTGAGATAATTGATAATTGATAAATCTCCGATTCATACGGAAGAATTTGCCTCTTATCAATTATCAATTATTTAAGCAGTTTTAATTTTACGCTAAAAAATTTTCTATTTTTGCAAAATAAACGAAAATTCTGCGGGGCGCGATTTTTTGAATAATTTCAACGCAAGTTCAGGCGAAAATTTGACAAGCCAATTTATCAACGATAATTTCGGTTTGCGAAAATATTTGTTGGCTTCGGCGATGTGTTTTTGCGCTTCGGAAAATTCGCCGTTAGCTAAACAGAATTTGCCTTTTTCGAGTTCGAGTTCGGCTTCGCATTGCGCCATTTGTTTTTGCCAGATTTCGGTTTCGTGCGCGGTGAAATTGTATTTCTTTTTTATCATTTCAAGCGCGATGATGTTGCGTTCGGAGCGTTTAACATTGCCGCCGGAAAGATTGTCGGGGCGAACGCGATATTTCAGCAAGATTTCGCGCAGATAACCGATTCGTGCGCCTGATTTTGCAAGTCGAAACCATAAATCAAAGTCTTGCGAACGCGGAATATTGACATCGAAATTGCCGAATTTTTCGATTAAATTTTTCTTCAAAATCGTGCCGGAAGTTATCACGTTGCATTCGCCCGTAATTAAGCTAATCGTTGTAACCGCACCGCTTGAAGGCGAATCGCTCATAAAACTTCTGCCTTCAAAAAGCGCGTCGCCGAAGATTTCCGCATCGCAATAAACCATTTCGAGATTTTGTTTTTCAAGAAAATTTACCTGAGATTCTAGAAAACGCGGTAGCCAAATATCATCGCCGTCCAAAAACGCGAGAAGTTCGCCACGAGCCAACGAAATTGCCGAATTTCGCGCCACGGACGCGCCCGCGTTCATTTGTTCGGCGTAAATTATTTTGTCGAAAAACGGTTCTAAAGCGATTTCTAAATCTTTCGTATCTTTCGAGCCGTCATTGACAACGACAATTTCATAATCTTTGTAAGTTTGTGCAAAAACAGAATTTAGAGTTTCGATAATATAAGGCGCAATATTATAAGCCGGAATAATCACGCTAACTTTCGGCGCATTGTTTGCAATATTTTTTCCTTTTTTGATCGCAAGATTCATTTTTGATTCTTGATTCTTGATTTTTGATCTTTGATCTTTGAATTAAAATCAAAGGTCAAATGTCTAAGATCAAAAATCAAACTGTCGAGTGCTTCGCGTGTGTGTCATACCAACCCGGAAGCGAGCGGCGAGCGATGCGTTCGAGTTGCGCGATAAATTTTTTGCCGCCTTCTTTTTGCAGTAAATAAGAATAATCACCGAACAACCAATAAAGTGTGAAAATGCGGTGATAATCCTTCAAAATTTGTTCTTTGTTGCGCCAATTTCCGCTTGTTTCTTCGCCGAAAACTCCGCTTGCGCCTTCGTCAAAAACGTATTTTTCGCCGTTCAAATCAATCGTAAAATCGGTTACATCTTGCTGAACGGCTTTAAATTTGTCGTAGCCCAAACGCTCGAACAAATCGAACTCTTCAAGCAAATTGCTCCAGATAACTTTTTCCGAACGTATCGAAATATAATCCGGTTTGTTTTCAAATTGGAGCAACGCCCGCAGACAAATTTTTTCCGAACCGACAATATCCGCTTTCAAATAATGCGGAATGCCGTATTTTTCGAGTGCGTGAGCGAAATTTACTGCCGGAATTTGAATTTTTTCGTTTGAAGTTCCCATCACTTCGTTGCGAAAAGCAAATTCTTTGTCGGTCGTTCCCCAAAAAGAAGTTTGTTGATTGCGATAAAAATCAATCGTTTGCGGTTTGCCGTTCCAATTTTCGAGTTCGACAATTCCGCCTTCGACGATGTTTAATCTGCCGTCGGCAATGGCTTCGGCAAAGCGTTTTTTGCAGAAATCAACATTCGCCGGATTTGCCTCAAAAGCCACGACGTTGAAACCTTTTTTGAGATAAAAATCCGTGTCCTGCCCGTGATGCAAGCCGACATCGTAAATCAAATTTTTGTGTTTTGGAGTTGATTTCATTTTCTTCTTTAGTTTCTAGCTTCAGGTTTCAGGTTAATTTTCTATTTCAACCAGAAACCAGAAACCAGAAACTAGAAACCGGTTTCTCTAATCGGTTCCCATTTGGCATAGCGTTCGCCGCTTAAAAATTTGTAAAAACCTATGAGCGACGCAAGATTTGCCAATACGAAATAAAGCGGCATCGCCAATATTCCCAACTTTTTGCCTTTTCGCTCAAAAAGCCAAGCCGCAAATGCCGCCAGATAAAATAAAATTTGGACAACGAAAAATCCGACAAAAAGATTTGAATAAAAATCCAAAATCGCCGACGAAATAAAAATTAAAGCTAAGAAAAGCGGCACGGCATAGCGCAAAACTTTGTGCGAAATTAATTCGACGGCATAAAAACCGTGGCGAAACGGGTTCATCATTTCGCGGTTGCGCCAAAGGTCTGTAAATGTCTGCCCGATGACGCGCACACGCATCTGAAATTCTTTTTGCGTTTGACGATTTGTTTCTTCCGTGCAGATGGCGTTCGGTTCATAAATCGAGCGCAAACCTTGCCGATAAATAACCGTGCAAATCAAAAAATCAGAACACGCTTCGGGATACATCGGTTGATACGCCGATTTGCGAACGGCATATAAACAGCCTGATGCACCGATTAACGAACACGCGCGACTTTCCGATTCTTTAATAAAAGTTTCGTAATTCCAATAGCTTTTCGCGCCTTTCCCAACGCCCGAATCGGTTTCGTCAACGTAAATCAATTTTCCGGCAACGCATCCGATTGTTTCATCGGCAAAATTCGGCAAAATCGTTATTAAAACATCGGTTTGATAATTTGTCGTGGCATCGGAAAACAAAATTATCTCGCCGTTCGATTGTTCAACGGCTTTGTTTTGGGTAAATGTTTTGCCCATTCTGCCTTCTTGCCTAAAAAGTTTTACGCCTTGTGCAGCAAATTCTTTGACGATTTCGTCGGTCTTATCGGTCGAACCGTCAGACGCGACAAGAATTTCTAATTTTTCTTTCGGATAATCAAGTTTTAGAGTGTTTTCGATTTTTGCGCGAATCGCTTTTTCTTCGTTGTAAGCCGTAATCAAAATCGTAACAGTCGGCGCAAACTCCGA
This sequence comes from uncultured Acidobacteriota bacterium, assembly GCA_937863115.1. GTDB lineage: Bacteria > Acidobacteriota > Blastocatellia > Pyrinomonadales > Pyrinomonadaceae > CALMEH01. Next base: position 32,221 of record CALMEH010000201.1, on the reverse strand, counting down.
TTTTTTAACGGCAAGCGGACGCAAAACGCCGACCAGCCAAACCAAAAGCGGATAACCGACATAAACATAGAAAAGCGTGGCAACGCTCGTCCAAAAAATAATTTGTGCAATAAAAGGAATCAATTCTTTTTACTTTGTTATGAGTCCCAACTTCAGTTGGCAAACCGAGTGCGAAGCATCGCGGTTTCCGCGTTTATTAACATTCGAATTCATCAGCGAAAAGCAAACGCCTCGTTTCACTCGCGTTTGCGCACGCTAAAGCGTGGACTCAAAATTTTTTTTCCAAAGCGGTTCGGGTTTAACGCCTTCGCCTAAACCTTTTTCGATTTGGTAAATTCTTCTTAAGGCAACCGCGTAAGCAACCAGATAATAGATAAACCAATTATATGCCACCGACACGAAAAAGCTCGAAACCATATAACCGACCAGACTCGCTTGCAAGCCGATAGAAAGATAATAGAACCAATCGGTCTCATCTTTCTTAAAAAGCGTCCGTTCGATTGCGCCGAGTTTGCGAAACGGACTAATCATAAATATCAAATACGCCAACAAACCTAAAATTCCGAGTTCCGAAGAAACTTGCGTAAATGAATTATGCGTTACCAGATTGCGAACGCCGACAATCGGAAAATTTCCGATGCCGATGCCCCAAGGGTTTCTCAAAGACACGATTATCGAGCGTTCGAGCAATTCTTTGCGTTGGTCTGATGAACCGACCGGATCAGCCGCAAGCCCGAAAATCGAAAGAATTCTTACGCCGTAATTTCCCGGCGCAAGCAAGACAAACACAGTGCCGACAACGATTGAAACAATGCTCACACCTAAACGCTGACGGCGACCGAGTTTCCAAACCATCACGGCAGATGCGGCAACCAAACCCAAAAAACCGCCGCGTGAATATGTTACCGTATTTGCCGAAACAAAAAGAATTGCTGCCGCAAAATAAACAAAACGCATTACGCGGCTTTTCGTGGCAATTCCTAAACAAACGGCAAGCGGAATCATCGTAACGAGATGCAACGCCAAATCGTTCGGATTGCCGAAAAGCCCTTTTACGCCAACATCTACGCGATAACCTTCGGCGTTGAGTTCGCCACGCATAAACATTCCGAGTGCAACATAACTCAAATAAAACGCCACTGCCAGCGAAAGCCAAATCAACCCCATCAAACGCTTTCGGGTTCGCAAAACATTGACCATTACGACAAACATCAAAACGGCTTTGACGAACGTATCGTTAAAAGTTTCCCAAGCCGTCGGCGGACTTTTCGCAATCGGCATCGTGATTAAAGCAATCAGAGTCATTGCGAAAATACATTTTACTTCTGTCGGGAAAACAGAAATATTTCCTTCGGTCGTGAACTGCGTCGGAATATAAATTACCAACGTCGCCATCGCCACGATAAATGCCGATGTCGAGAGAAATCCGAGTCCTGGAATCAATTCGTAAGGGCGAAAAAGCACCAAAATCGAAAAAAGATAAAGCCCGAAATATGTCAAAGTATGTCCGTTTCGCTTGAGCCAACGCTCGCCGCTCAAAAGCTCGCGGTCGCGGTCGTCAGCTTTTTCTTCTTTTTTTCGTTTCGATTCTTCGGCAAATGTGAGTTCTTCTTTTTCAGGAATTTCCGCTTTGATTTCAGGTGTTTCCGTCTGAATTCGAGGCGTAAAAAAATCCGTCGCTGCCGTTTCGGTTTGCACCGCAACAACTTCGGACGGAAGTTTATATGGATTGATTAAACTTTCGGGAACTAAAATTTCTTCTATCGGCTTTAACGGTTTTAATGTTTCCTGCCCACAGCCGTTCGCGCCATTCGTTTGTTTGCGAAGCGTTTGATAATCGGAACTTGTGTTGCTGTTGGCAGACATTGGAAAAGTAAAAAGTAAAAAGTAAAAAGTAAAAAGTTAAGAAATGTTGGGGAATGAATTTATTGTAAGGCTAAAGCGACAGTATTGTAAATTTGCAATCGTGAGATGCAATTAAATTTTTTACTTTTTACTTTTCACTTTTTACTTCCGCTAGGCGGCAACTTCGACCGCAATCAAATCACGCACTTTGAGACGCAAGGCTTTTTCAAATTGACGCGCTTCATTGACACCGTTAAACGAAAGCGATTGCAAATTCGATTCGATGCGTTTGCGGTAATCCGACACGAGCGAATCCGAAACCCCAAGCATTTCGGCAACTTCGAGCTGCGTTCCGCTGTCGGAAATCAAATAACAATACCACAAAACATTTATCATCCGATTGTATTGCTTTTCTTTGCCGCGCACCGATTTATTTAAATTCGTCAGAAAATCATCAACAAACCCGACTGCCGTAACTTCCGCCTCGCGGCGCAAAACATTGGCTTCGGGCGTTTCGCGCGTATCCGCCGGATCGTATTCGTATTTATTATTTTCATCGTCGTCCGAACCTGAGCCAATCGGCACGAGATAAATATCCATCACCGGCAGACGCGACATCACAAACGAACGCAATGAACGCACATCTACGGGCGAATCAACTGCTTTGAAAACTTTGATAATTAATTTTTCGAGGTCAACATTGCTGATAACGATTTGCGCGTCGCCCGTGCAACCGACCATTCGCGTATCGCGGCTGTGAAACGAAACAACTTTCACACGCTCGTCCATTTCTTGCACATTGCGGCGCGTTTTGTCGTTTTTCCATTCCGCCAAACCGTATTGTCGGTCAGCCAGACGGCGATGAACTTCGATTCCGATATTGTCGAATCGCTTAAATGTTTTACTTGTTTGAATTAAAGTAGAAATTCTTCGCGCCAAACGATTGGATTCGGGATAGCGTTTGCGAGGTTCGGCGGTGAGTAAATTAGTGAGTTCGATTTGCGAGATTTCCGCTTCGATTTCCGCGTCCGTCATTTCCGTGTCCAGATAATGCTGAAAGCGTTCTTTGCTAAGCAAAGCTACGAAAAGTTCTTGCGTCATATCCGTGTAAGCATTAGACTTACCTTCTTCGACCAGAAATCCGGCGCGTTTTGAAGCGCGGACTAACGGATGCGACGAAACTATGCGATGAAGTTCCGTCCAAATTTGATTAACATCCGAAACCTTGAGGCTTGCCGTCCATTTTCCAACCTTTATCTGGCGATTTTGGATGCTTTTCGGCAAACGTCCCTGCTGTTTATTTTCGCTCATAAATTGACCTATCCGACTTTTTTGTTTGTGATTTATTTGCTTCTGTGTTTTGGGAACACGAAAACCGCTCCGCTTTTTGCGAAAAAATTTCCTCCCGATTGAAATTTCCTCACGAATCCGGCTTTTATTTCCCAACGAATCTTCCGCTTTTTAGAGATTGTATAGAAAAAATTCTGTAAATTAACCGCCGAGCAGAGCAGTTAATTTGGCGAGAGATCAGCAGGATTTTTACGTCTTACCAACCCACAATTAAGATATTAACAGTTATTTCAGATTTGGGCAACTATTTTTTACTTTCATAAACAATGTTTAATTTATAAGCTAAACTCAACATTTACAATAAATTAGACAAAATTGACGAATTTCGTCAAAAACTTTTTTTGAAAATTATCGGATAAGTTTTGGAAGGTTTGGGGCATTACGGATTTATTTTTGTTGTAACGCAAAAACGACAATTCGCCGGTTTCAAAAGGCGAACCTTGCGAAAATGCGCTAAAAAAAGCCTAAAGCTATGTTTTCGATAAAAATGATTACTTTTCGTAAAAACGCAATTTGCCCTTCATCGCAAAGACTTCTGACGTTTCAAAACGGCGAAGTTGCGGAAAAAGACGCGCAACCAATTCGTCGCCATCTGGAAACCTGCGAGTTTTGTGCGTCGGAAATCGAATTCTACGCGCATTATCCGCAATCGGAAGAAAAAATCGAACGCACGGAAATCCCGATGCCGCTCTACGAACTCGCCCACGCGCTCCTGAGCAATCAACACAAAGATTTTTTTCTGCTCAACCAACTTCTAAGCGACAAGGTTTAAACGCAAAAAACCGCAATATTTGTAATTGTGGTTTAACCTTTCTGATATTCTGTAAACTTAGCCAACGCCGCGTTCATTTGAATTCTCGAATGAATTCCGCCGGGCAGCGAACTCCAACGACCTGTTAATTTTTTTATCGCATCTTCGATTTTTCCTTCATCAATTAACGAAACGGCTCCGGCTTGTTTGATGATTGCCAGCGCAATTTTATCTTGCGATTCGGGCGTAAAATCTTTTAATCCGAGCCTTTCCTTAAAATCATCGTAAGTTTTAATGTTGATTTGATATGCTCCCGAAGAAGAAGAAGTTTTTCCCCATTTTGTAACGTATTTTCTCGGATGATCGTCAAAACTTTCAAAAGTTCCGCCGCCATACATTGTTTTATAATTTGCCTCGCTCGGTTCGTGCGGATAATGTTCACACCAACGAAGAAGTTTTAAGAACGCTGTTTGATTATCTATCGCCATAAAATTCGTCTCCTTAATTCAGGTATATTTTTTACAATATAAAGACGCAAAATTTTATCGTTTTTGCCTTAAAAATCTAGCTTCCGCAAATTTCGTCAATCGCTTCTTCGTATTTTTCGTCAATCACGCCGCGTTTGATTTTGAGCGTTGGAGTCATTTCGCCTTTGTCAATCGAAAATTCTCTGGGCAATAAATAAACTCTTTTGACTCGTTCGTAATCGTTCATTTCGCGGGTTAAATCAACGGCATCTTTTTGGACTCGTTTAATAACAAACGGATTTTCGCAAAGTTCTTCGCGTGTGCCTTTCGTGGTGATCCCTTCTTCTTCGAGCGTTTGTTTCAAAGAATCCCAATCCGGCACGATGAGTGCGCCGACTTGTTTTCTGCCCGAACCGACAACGACTGCTTGAGCAATCAAAGAAGATTGTTTCAGCAAACTTTCAACTTGAAGCGGTGCGACATATTTGCCGTTCGAGAGTTTGAATAAATCTTTAATGCGGTCGGTGATGAAAAAATGTCCGTCTTCGTCTTCGTAACCGACATCGCCCGTGTGATACCAGCCTTCTTCGTCAATGACTTTCGCGGTTTCTTCGGGTTTGTTGTAATAACCTTGCATTACGTTTCGCCCACGAACCAAGACTTCGCTGTCCTTTTCGGCGATTTTCATTTCGATTCCTTCAAACGGCGTTCCAATAGAACCGACTTTGTTATCATCGGCACGATTCGCGCAAGTTACGCACGCTTCGGTCATTCCGTAACCTTGCAAAATCGGAATTCCAGCCGCCCAAAAGGCATAAGACAATTTTTTTGAAAGCGGTGCGCCGCCCGAAACAAAAAACCGCAAACTTCCGCCAACACCTTCGCGCCATTTTGAAAAAACAAGACGGCTGGCAACCGCGTGTTTCCCAGCCAAAATCGGCGAAACGCTTTTGTGTGTGTCTTTCGCTTCCCAATATTCCTGCCCGACTTCCAATGCCCAATCAAAAAGCGAAGTTTTCCAACCGCCGGCGGCTTTTCCTTTTTTGACAATTTTATGATAAACCTGCTCGAACAAACGCGGCACCGCGGTCATAATCGTCGGTTTTACTTCTTGCAGATGCGAGGCAATTTGATCGAACGCGGCGCAATAATGAATCGCCACGCCGTTCGCGCAAAGAACGTAGAAAACTGTGCGCTCAAAAATATGTGAAAGCGGCAAAACCGCCAGCGAACGGTCGGTATTAAGAATCGGCAAACCTTTTGAAATCGCCGTTACGTTTGAAACGAAATTGTCGTGCGTCAGCATCACGCCTTTCGGTTCGCCGGTCGTGCCGGAAGTGTAAATAATTGTCGCTAAATCGGTTTCTTCGATTTGTTTGAGATAATTTTCAAAAGAGTTTGAATCAATTTTATCGGCTTCAATGCCACGCTTTTCAATATCGGAAAGCAACATTGCGCGATTGTCATCGGCAGGTTTTGCGTCCGTATCAAAGAAAACCAATTTTTCCAGACGCTCAACGCTTTGGATGGCTTGCTCGGCGTGTTTCCAAAGTTTTTTGCCCGAAATAAAAAGCATTTTTGCGCCTGAATCTTCCAAAATATATCGGATTTGCTCGACGGCTTGCGTCGTATAAATCGGCACATTCACGGCGCGAAGCGAAAGAATCGCCAAATCCGTCAACGACCATTCAGGACGATTTTCGGAAATAATTGCAATTTTATCGCCCGCTTTTACGCCCAAATCAGCCAGACCAAGCGCGATGTTTTTAATTTTCTCAATAACTTCTGCGCCCGAAAGATGCTTCCAAACGTCTTCGATTTTATACGAGAGCGCGTCCGGCTTATTGTTTAAGCGAAACGATTCGAGGCAAAAATGCGGAATCGTCTGCGGAATATCCTCAAAACCAATTAAATTAGCGTTAATCATTATGCAGTAAATTTTAGTAAATTGTCAGTAAATTACGCAAAGGTTTGATGATAGCATTTATTTTCCGAAACTCAGAATAGGGCGGGTTTTGACTTTCCATTTTCCTCAACGTCCAAGAAATAATTTCGAGGATTTTCGAGATGAATCTTATGCAAACCGGCGAGAATATCCACAAAACACAGAAATTTTGAAGGAATGAAAACAAGAGTTTGACGCAAATTGCGTTTTTTCAGGAAAATCGCCGCCAAACCTAAAATCGTTATCGCAGAAAATATCAGATGCGGATGAACGGAAGGCGGCAGAAAAAGACAAATTATCGAAAGCAAAAGCCACAAAATAAAAAGAATCGTGGTTTTCAAACGCAGCCAACAAAATATCAAACCGTTACCTTCATGAAAAGCGTAAGCCGCCGTTCGCGTCATTTCGCCCAAGCGTCCGACGACAATATCGCGTCGAAAAATCGAGATTATGCTTTGGATAGTTTGTTGATGAAAACAGCGCGTATGACACGCCATCGCAATCGGAATTATATTAAGTTTCCAGCCGTTTTTGATGAGCCGCAAACCTAATTCGGCTTCTTCCTCAACCGCTAAATGCGGATTAAAAGAACCGGCTTTTTCGAGTGCTTCGCGCCGATAAAAACAACACGGTCCGCGAAGCCATCTGACATCGGCAACCGTTTCAAAGCGTTCTTCGACATCGGTTAAAAGTTCGCCGTTTTCGTTCAAATCGTCCAAAAAACCGTTGATTCCGCCGAGATTCGGATTTTTTTCAAAATGTTCAATCGCGGCGGGCAAAAAATCTTTATAAACTAAAGTGTCGGCATCGAGAAACAAAATAAATTCGCTGTTTGCGTAGTTTGAGCCGACAAAACGTCCGGCAGAAGGCGAAAGTTTCATCGTCGGTTTCATCGAAATAACGCGCACGCCGAGCGATTTGACAACTTCAACCGTTTTATCAGTCGAAGCCGAATCAACAAAAATAATCTCCGCGCCGCCGATTTGTTCAGCCGCAACCAAAGCCGCGCCGACACATTTGCCGATGCCGCTTTCTTCGTTGCGCCCGATGATGACGATGGAAACTCGTTTGTTCATAAAGTTTCTGCCTTCGGTTTTAATTGCCGATTTCTTTGCCAATTACGTTTCCAAGTTTTTAGGTTTTCGGCAAGATTTGACGGCAAAATTGATTTTGAAAAACTGCGAAGTTGCAAAGATGTTTGATTCAGCGCGTTGTAAACCATTGCCGGAAGATTTCTTCGGCTGAAATTTACCGTTACTAACTTGTTTTGACGATTCGCCCAATCGAATTTGTAGGTTTCATCGCCGCGCAAAAAATCGTAAAGCGAATTGTCGCGCTCAATCGCATTTTTGACCGAAAGACCGATTAAAACCAGCCCGACACTGCGGTTTGCCCAATCCAAATCGTAGCCCGAATTGTAATAATAAAAAGTTTTTCCGTCGTCCAAACCATACACGGAAGCGCGACACTCGCCTTCCGCCCAAAGTTCGTCAAATCGGATAAATTTTGAGTTTTTAACGACTTCGTGCTGAAACGCCAGCAATCGCGGATGTCCGCTGAGTTCCGAACCGCCGTCTTTTGCCCAACGCTTTTCGTGCAAATAGTAAAATCTTTCAAAGGCTTCGGAAATTTCATCGGGCGAAGTTATTGAACGAAACTCGAAACCTTCCAATTTTTCGAGTTTTTTCAAACGCCGTTTGAAATTATCGGCGCGTTTGCTTTGCTTCAAAACTGCGTCCCAACCGCTTGATAAATCTATCTGCGGACAGACGGAAGTTTGCAAAACAGAACTCGTATTTGCAAAAAATCCGACTGTTTCCGAATCGTTTGCCAGATTTTCAAGCGAAATCACATCAAAACTTTTTTCCGCTGTCAAAAATTCAAAAATCGCCGTTAAAATTTCGGCTTTGTCTTCACGCCGTGCAATCAAATCCAAATAATCCGCGCCGCCTTGCGCTTCACCGATAAAACCGAGCTTTCGGAGATTCATTCCCAAAACTTTTTTCTTTTGCAAACAAAGCGGTAAAATTCCAATCAATTCATTTTCTCTTGTAACTTTAAGAATAAAAGGACTTCTGTCTGCGCCGAAACATTTAAACCAAACGGAAAGCCATTCCCACGCCAAAAACGGAGAGCAATCGCTCCCGGCAAAAAGACGCGACCAATCTTCGCGCAATGCGGCGAAAACGTCTGTTTCTTCGGCTTTTTCGACTCTGATTCGGCTCATTAGCTTTTCTTAAATTTTCTTAAATAACTAATCACATTAAACTTCCAATGCCAAAGCATTATGCCGATAAATCCGCGCTGAAAAACATAAAAAGCGGCGTGTTCGCGCTCGCCCGTCGCCCAAACTTTTTTGTAATCGGTTGCGGGAGAAAGCATATCGAGTTCGGTTGAGCCGTTTCGGATACAATCGTTCAAAAAGTGCTGAATCAGCAAATTTCCGGGCGAATAGCGCGAATAGTTTTCATCAAAAGACGTTTTCCAAAAGACGGTTTTTTCCGCGTATTTGATGTTGATGCTCATCGCAATCGTTTCGCCGTCAAGTTTTAATTCATAAATCGAAAGCGCGTTTTTATCAGCAACGGCGCGGGCAAAATCTTCGTGCAGTTTTTCGGCGCGTTTGTCGCAACTTGCGGCAGTTCCGCCGCGACCTTTCCAGCTTCGCGCTTCCAAATCGAAATATTTTTGCATCAATTCGGGCAAATATTCTCGCGTTGTAACAAATTCAACCTTGCCGATTTCTTTCAAACGCTTTAATCTGCGTCTTAGTTCTTGGCGAAAATGACGTTTCAAACCTTTGGAAAATTCTTCCGTTAATTTTTCCTTGTCATCACCTTGCGGCAAAGCGATGAACGGCGCAGAATCCATCTCCCAAACGCCTGTTTTATAATTTTCGCTTTTGGCAAGCTCAAGCAAATCGTTAAACCAACTGTCTTTTTTAACCAGACGAAATTCCAGAACTTGCCAATCTTTTTGCTTTTTTATTTCTTTCCAAATAGCTTGAATAATTTCTCTTCGCTCCGATTCGTCTGCGCCGTGGATTAAATCAAAGCGTTGTGTTTGAAGATTAAAAACGGCTTGCAATTTTCGCACGGGAACGCCGTGAAGCATTTCTTTTTTATGCACAAGCGGCAAAACAGCGCGTAATTTTCCGCCGAATCTGACGGTCAAAAGCAAAATTTCCGATTCAAAGTTTTTGACAAATGCCGAAAACCATTCGGGGCGCAAAAAAGGTTCATTGCTTGCACCTTCTTCGCACAAACTTGTCCATTCGCCGGAAAAATTTTCGATTATTTCAACGCCGCCGACTAAAATTTCCGTCTGAAAAACCGAATTTGAGCGCGTTTCGGCAGTTGCTTTTTCAAACAAAAAATCTTGCTCGTTATTTTTCAGAAAAGTAGTAATAGAAGACATATTTTTCAATTTCCAACGTCAATTATCCAATCGTTTTTGCTGTCTTTTTTTAGCTCAAAAATCTTTTTCGTTCGCTTGCCGTTGACCAAAATTTCAACTTCATAATTGCCATAAAAACCGCGAAATTCGGTTGAATCTTTTGCCGCTAAATCAATTTGCAAATCGGTGCGCCAATCTTTATTTATCAACTGATTGAGCATTTCATAATTCGGTTTCGGTTGAAAATTTTCATCAATCAAACCAATGCCGGGAAGCCACGCTCTTTTGTCATCAAGCCCCCAAGTTACAATCGCTTCAACCTTTGGATTGCCGAACGCAATCGTATAAAACTCACGATAAAATTCCGATTGTTTTTCCGCGTTCCATACGCCCGATTGATAATTCCCTAAAATATTAATCGGCGTTTTGCGATCATCGTAATTCAAAGTCTGCACGCTAAATTCGGTAATTTGAAGCGGTTTGCCAAGTTCAGCGTAACGCTCCAATTCTTCGGCGATATTCGATGGCTCAAACCATTCGCCGTTCGCGTGTGCCTGAATTCCGACAACATCAATCGGAACATTTTTTTTCAATAAATCCCTGAGCAGATCAAAATATTTTTCGCGGTTGTAATTATGCTTTTCGACTGCGCCGAAAACCCCGTATTCATTGAGCATCAAACGTTTTGACGGCGCAATTTGACGCGCCTTCCAAAAGGCTTTTTCGATGTAATCGCCGCCGGCATTTCGGGCAAAAAAATCACTTTTCGGCGCAAGCGGTTCGTTGATGATTTCCAAATCTTCGACGTTTGCGGATTTCGCCAAAATCGTTTCGATGTGCTTTTCCAAAATCTTTGAAAGTTTGTCTTTTTCCGTGGGAAGCCATTTCGGAGTTCCGGCTTCATTTGTTCCCCAAAGCACCGGCGCGGCTTCGATTTTCAAATTCATTTTTTGCGCCAAAGCGATTTCGCGCTCAAACCAATTCCAATTTTCCACGCCGCGTTTATTTTCGATAAAATCCCAATAAGTTCCGACAACCGCAAAATTGAAAAGTTTCCCGAAATCCCGCTCGTAATCCGCCAATTTTTCGGGCGCGAGGTCGTCAATTTTCAAATAACAGCCAAACTTAAACGAGTGCGAAACTTGTTTGATGTTGAGCTTTGTCGTTTTGCCATTTGCGCCGACAATTTTGATGTTCACATTGCCTTTGCGAAACTTTTCGATGTTCTGATTGGCTTGCAAAAGCGCGGCTTTATTTTTGTCTTGATTGATTTTAGCGGTAGTTGAATTACAGGCAAATGAAAAAATTAGCAAAGCAAACAAAAAACAGCTTCGGAATAGCTGATAGCTAATAGCTGTTGGCTGATAGCTGTTTTTTGGAACAATGCTTCTCATTTTAATTCACCCGAAACGCATTTGATTTATCGGCGCAACGGTTTCTTCGATTTCTAATTTCTTCAATTTTGAAAACTGAAGCGCAACCATCAGCAGATAAAGCGGATTCAGATAAACATAGCGTTTCCAAAGACGTTTCGGTTCTTGAACTAATCTATAAAACCATTCAAGCCCGCGTTTTTGCGCCCATTCGGGAGCTTGCGAAACCGTTCCCGCGTGAAAATCAAACGCCGCACCAACCGCCATCATCGGAAGTCCGATAAGTTCACGATTTTCAAAAGCCCAAGTTTCCTGACGCGGACAGCCCAAACCGACCAAAACGATAGACGCGCCGCTTTTTTTGATAGTTTCAGCAATTTCAAATTGTTCTTCCGCCGTAACTTGCCGAAAACGCGAAGGTTGTTTTCCGGCAATTTCAAGGCGCGGAAATTTTTCTTTCAGATTCGCTTCAAATTTATCTAAAACTTCCGTCTGGCTTCCGTAAAGATAAATATTCAAACCTTTTTCCGCCGCTTTTTCGCAAACTTTTAAGGTTAAGTTCGGACCATAAACGCGGTCTGGAAGTTTGATTTTATAAAGCCAATTCAAAGCCCAACGAACCGGCTGACCATCAGGCACAACCAAATCCAATTTGTTCAAACGAAAACGATGAATTGCGTCCAACGCGCCTGTCATTACGCCGTGGACTGCTAAAGCACTAACGGCAAACGGACGCTTTTCACACGCCGCCGAAATAATTTTTTCGACCGCCGATTCATAATCAACCGCGCTTATTCCAACGCCTAAAATGTTATGTTTTCCGAAATCAAGCATCTTTTTATTTGTTCAGAGTTCAAACTTCAGTTTGCCGCAACTGCCAGCGAAGCGAAGCGGTTGCTAGACGTTGGCAAACTTTAAAGTTAATCAGAGTAAAAAACCGCATTGCTTCGCTCGCGGTTTTTACAAACTGAAGTTTGAACTCTAAACGCTTACGCCGCAACCAAATCGTAACGTAATTCTCTGCGGAATTTTTCTTCTGTGGCTTCGACAATTTCTTCGATAATTGTGTCCAAATCGTATTCAAATTTCCATTCGGGATAATCGTTTTGAAAACGGCTGACATCGCTCACCCACCAAATATGATCGCCTTCGCGGGCTTCATCGGAAATGTTGTAAAACAAACGCTTTCCGGCTTTTTCCTGCGCGATTTCGATGGCTTCGAGAACCGAACAATTACTGTGCCGACTTCCGCCGATGTTATAAACTGCGCCGGCTTTCGGGTTTTGAACAAACTGCCAAAAGGCGCGGACTAAATCGTTTGAATGAATATTGTCGCGGACTTGTTTGCCTTTGTATCCGAAAATTGTGTAGTGCTTTTCGTAAATCAAGCATTTGATTAAATACGCCAAAAATCCGTGCAACATCGCGCCCGAATGCGCCGGTCCGGTCAAACATCCGCCGCGAAAAATTCCGGTTTTTAATCCGAAATAACGTCCGTATTCCTGCGCCATTACGTCCGCCGCAACTTTCGATGCACCGAAAACGCTGTGTTTTGAACTGTCAACGCTCATCGTTTCGTCAATTCCGCGCTCGAAATACGGGTGATATTCGTCTAATTCCCAGCGCGTCGCTTTTTCCGTCAGCGGCAAAAAATTCGGCGTGTCGCCATAAACTTTATTTGTCGAAGTAAAAATAAACGGCGCGTCGGGGCAAAATTTGCGCGTCGCATCGAGCAAAACAAGCGTTCCCGTTGCATTAACCGAAAAATCCGTAAGCGGTTCTTTCGCCGCCCAATCGTGCGAAGGTTGCGCCGCTGTGTGAATAACGACCGAAATATCTTTCCCGTATTTGCTGAAAATTTCCTTAATCGCTCCTTCGTGGCGAATGTCAGATGAATAGTGCATAAAATTTCGCAAATTTCGCTTCAGATTTTCCGTGTTCCAATCAACTGAACCGTCTTTGCCGAAAAAATATTCGCGCATATTGTTGTCAATGCCGACAACCTTAAAACCTAATTCGTGAAAAAATTTTGCCGCTTCGCTTCCGATTAAACCGGAACTGCCTGTTATAATTGCTACACTCATAATTCTTTTTAGTTATTTATTTACTTGCGTTTAGTAGAGTCTTAAAGAAAAGTATTTTCCATTTTTTTGCTACAATAATTTCAACTAAACGGGATGATAAGAAAGCAATTCGCAAAAAGTGGTAAAAGCCGGTAGTAAAGTTGCTGAAAAAAACTTTTTACTTCTGACATTGACCGAAGACTGTTCGCATAATTGAGTCTGTTCTCCATTTTTTCTCGCCAAATAATGAATCCAATGCGATTCAGCATCACTTTCAACCAATTCGCCGTCCATATCGTAAGCCTCGACATTTTCAAAGCCGATTTCGGCAAGCTGTTTTTTCTGATTTCTGATGCTGATGTAATAAAGAAGCAGTGAAAAACGATGGTCGCCGTCGTTGATGATGGCGTATTCGTCGGTATAAATTTCGTGTTTTTTCATCTTGAAATGCTTCGGCAAATGATAAAGACAGTGCAGAAAAAATATCAGAAAGCCTTTATTGAACTGAAATTTCTGTTGCCAAGGCAATTTGTTGAAATACCGATAATCGCGGTTATGCGACGAGAACATAAACACGCCGTCTGCCTTCAAAACACGATTTGCTTCGCGCATCAGTTTCAGCCGCGCATCGTTTGAAATGCTGTCTAAACCATTGTAGGAAAAGAGAATAAAATCGAAAGTTTCGTCCGCAAACTGCTCCAGATTTGTCGCGTCCGCCCATAAAACTCTGGCGTTCGGGTATTTTTCGGCAGTTTTGTCAACAAATTCCGTAACATAATCAACGCCCGTATAATCGTTGCTGATTTCCAAAAGATGCGCTGTCGTTCTGCCGCCGCCGATTCCGATGTCGAGAATTTTTTTGTCCTTAATTGCCGGAAGCAATTTTTCAAAAAGAACTTGCTCCGTGCGAAGAAGATTGTTTGCGCCCTCATAAAATTTCAGCACATCTTCCCGCGAATATGTTTGCTTATTTATAAAATTTAACGTCGCAATATTTTCCATATTTTTTTGCTCCATGCCTATTTTTATTGAGTCAAAATGCTTCAAAATTTCGATATTTCTTCCAAATAACTCGAATTAAACCGCTTCCGGTAGCAAAAGTTTTCACCTTTTTTTTGCTAAATAATAAATCCAATGCGATGCGCTGTCGCTTTCGACTAATTTCCCTTCGATGTCGTAAGCCTCAATGTTGGAAAATCCCATGTCTGTCAACTGTTTTATCTGCTTTTCAATATTGATATAATAATGAAGCAGAGAAAATCGGTGGTCGCCGTCGTTGATGATGGCGTAATCGTCCGTCTGAATTTCGTGCTTTTTCATCTTGAAATGCTTCGGCAAATGATAGACGCAATGCAGAACAAAGATAAAATATTTGACATCAAATCTAATCTGCTGATGCCACGGTAATTTCTTGAAATATTGATAATCCCGATTGTGCGACGAAAACATAAAAATCCCGTCCGGTTTCAAAACACGAAAAATCTCTTTTAAGGCTTTGAGCCGATCTTCGTTTGAAACGTAGTCAATTCCGTTATAAGAAAAAAGCACAAAGTCAAAAGTTTGGTCCTCAAAATCTTTCAAACTCCGAGCATCGCCCCACAGAATGTTGGTATTTGGATATTTTTTGCCCGTTTCGGCGGCAAATTGCGCGACATAATCAACGCCTGTGTAATCATTGCTGATTTGCAAAAGATATTTGGTCGTTCTGCCACCGCCGACCCCGATGTCGAGAATTTTTGAATCTTTAATCGTTGGAAATAGTTTCTCAAACAGAACCTTTTCGGTCTCAAAAAGCGTTTCAAGATTTTGATAATACGTCAACACATCTTCTCTTGCGTAAGTTGCTTGATTGATGAAATTTGTTGAAAGTTGATTTTGCATAATTATTAGATACTGAGCCGAAGTGCGGCAACTTTCGGCGAATAAACGCCGCCAATTCCGCGTGTTGATTCTTCGCAAAGGCTGATTCTTCCCAAAGAAAGCAAATCCGCACCTTGCCGATTGATTCTTTTTTCCGTCGTAACGGCAACTTTATATCCGGCATTGGCGATAATCTGTCGGATTTTCGCATTGTATTCGCCATTTGGATAAGCAAATGTTGTTATTTCGCCGTTTAATTGTTTTTCCAATTCTTTTTTGCTGGCGAAAATTTCCGCTTCCATCTCTGTTTCGTTTTCCAAAGTCAAAACAACGTGATTTGCCGTATGACCGCCGAAATTGATGCCTTTGCGCGACATTTCGCGCACTTGTTCCCAATTTAAAAGTTGATATTCACGCGGGTATTCAGCAAATTCGCCGAGTTCACTTTCAAGTTCCGCGATAACTTTTTCGCGCAAATCGTGTTGCAAATAAACAAAGGCTTCGGTCAATTTCAGTCGATTTTTGGTCGGCGCAATTCCTGCTTTTTTCAGCACATTTTCAATTGAAATTTTTCTTTCAAACGCTTGTTTCAAAAGCCAATAAATGCGGTCGTGCGCCAAAGGTTTATCTTGCCCGATGCAATCGGTCGGCAAAAAATTTGTCGCGGGAAGCCCGAATTCATTGAGAATCGGAAATGCTTCTTCATAAAAATCAAGATAACCGTCATCGAAAGTAATTACCGCAAGCGGACGTTTGACACGGCGTTCGCCGCTCAAAAAATACATCGCCGTTTCGAGCGAAACAACATCGTAAGCCTTTTTCAACATCGCGCAATGCCGCCGAAAAGTTTCGCTTGAAACGCTCAAACCGTAAAACGCTTCCGTTTCAGCCTTCGCAATGTCCGCGACAACTCGGTGATACGCCAAAACATTGACCGAACCCGAATCAAGAGACGGAAAACCGACTCGCGCTTTGGCAATCGAGGCGATTGATTTGATTGAACGCTTTATTAGTAAATTTGGCGTATTCATATTTTTTCAGATAAAAAATCCCGAAGTTTCTCCGTATATTGATTAAAATCAAATTCTTTCCGCGCTTTTTCACGCGCTTTTTTGCCGAATTTTTGTCGCAAGTTTTTATCTTCGGCAAGCAATAATATCTTTTCTGCCAAAACTGAAACATCACCGCATTCAAACAAAAATCCGTTTTCTCCGTCCTCGACAAGTTCGGGAATTCCGCCAACATTTGTTGAAATCACCGGCAAACCCGCCGCCATCGCTTCGATAACCGACATCGGCATCGCTTCGGCGTAAGTCGGAAGCACGAAAATATCGGCTTTTTCAAAAAATCCAAGCCTTTCTTTAAGCGAAACCGCGCCCAGAAATTCAATGAAATCTGTAATTTTTAATTCGTCGCAATAGCTTTTCAAACTTTCCGCGCCGTAACCGAGAAACGAAACTTTCAAATTCAAATTTTTATCACGCAAAATCGTCAAAGCCTTGATTAAATCGCGTTCGCCCTTTAATTTTCCGATTGCGCCGACAAACAATAATCTGACAAAATTTTCAGATTTTTTTTCAGTTTTGAAATCGAAATCAGTAACGTCAATCGCGTTCGGAATTATCGAAATTTTGGCGTTTGGCGTTATTTCTCGAAGCTGTCGCGCCGATTCGTTTGAAACGGCAATCAAACCATCACATAAATTCAACCCCGAACGAATAAGTTTTTGCCCGATTTTGCTCTGAAACGGATAATAGTTTTCAACATCGCCCGCGTGAAAATGTCCGATAACTCTTTTCCTCAGAAGTTTTGCGAGAAAAATAAAAACCGCTTCACGATACAAGCTCGCATTGCTTCCGAGATGCACATAAACAAGTTTCGGACGCGCAAAAAGACATTTCCACAAAAAACTAAAAATTGCCGTCAAAGCCAAAAACGCCTTGCGAAATCTGCCGAAATCTTCGGCTTGCGATTCGACATAAATAAACTCGAAATGGTTTTTCAAAGGCAATTTGAGAATTTCCGAAATCAAAGTCGTAATTCCGCCGCGTGTTTTCGTCAAGTGCATTCCAACCATCAAAATTCGCGGTTTTGCCGCCGCGGCATTTTGCGTGGTTTCGGGCAAAATCGCCGGAATTTTTAATTCGACGGAATTTGATTGAAAATGACTTTTGCTCATTTGATTGTTTTTGTTAGAAAGCCGTAAAAGTGAGCTAATTCCAGATAATTATGTAAGTTGCAAACAAAAAAATCGAAGAAATCGAAGCGGTGCGCCAGATTTTGAAACTGTTTGTTTTTTTCGAGAGATAAACGACCTCGACCAATGCCATCAGCAAAAACGAAACAAGTTGCGCGAGAGCCGCGCCTTTTGCGCCGTAAGCCGGAATCAACCAAAAACCGACGGCAAAAGTTACCAAAACGCCAAGCGCGTTTGCCAGCAGATCTATGTGCGGCGCATTTGCCGCAACCAAACCGCGAGCCGCAATCATCACAACGCAAAACGGCACAACGCTGACGGCTAAAATGTCCAAAACGGGCGCAACGTCCGCGTATTTTTCGCCAAACAGAAAAGTCAAAACAAAGCGCGACAAAAACGGAGAAAGCAATGCCGCGAAAGTTGCCAACACAAGCGGATAACGCGCCATTTTTGCGAGATACGCACCCGAATCTTCTTTTGTAAATCGCGCCAGAGCCGGCTGAATCACACTCGCGTAACTCGCCATCAAAATCGTAACCGGAATCAAAAACCGCGAAGCCGCGCCGAATTTTGCCGCTTCGGTTTCAGTTGAAATGCGTCCCAAAAGTATCACGGCGGCTTGCCAATTTATCGCCGCAAAAATTATCGTTCCGGCAAATGTCGGCGTTACTTTTAAGATTTTGCCGAACTCGAATTTGTCGAAAGAAAATTTTGCGAAAAACTCACTCGCCGCAACAAAATAAATTGCCAAAGCCGCAAATCTGACCGCAACAAACGACGCGCTAATTATTGAAATATCAAATCCGGCGTAAAGCAATCCGAGCGGAATTATTGTTCGCAGAAGGTTTTCAACCGTCGTAACAAAAGCAATCAGACGAGTTCGCCCGTGAGCAATCGCGGCAGCTTCGGCAACGGAAATCAAACCTGTCGGAAGCATTGCGAGACTCAAAATTGCTGTTGAAATTCGGACGGAATCAGATTCGCTGACGAAAAAACCGACTGCGGTCATCAAAATTGCACAGACAAAACCCGAAATTGTCAGAAAAATGGAAGCACTGCCGACAAACTTTTCAGAATCGCTTCGGCGACTGATTTCGCTCGTCATATACGGCATCAAACCAAGTGAACAAACCGTAAAAAACAGCGCGTAAAGCCCCATCACAATCGTAAATCTGCCGAGTTCTTCGACATCGCGCAGACGTGCAATGAAAATCCACAGCAAAATGCTGTTGGCAATGCTGACCACGCCCGACCAAACCATCCACGCCATATTTCGCGCAAGATTGGAGGCATTTTCAATTTTTGATGCGGATAAATTCATTATAAAAACAGTTGTCGGCGGATTCGGCTAACTGCCAAAATTGTGCCGAACAGAAAAAACAATGTCCGCATCGGCGGACGCACCGAACCGAGCGAACCCGGTTCTTTCATCGCGGAAATAACAAACGCCACAAGTCCGGCAAACACGCCAAGCGCAATCGCAAAAAGCAGACGGTCTTTGGATTGCATCGCTTTGAAACATTCAAACAACGCGGCGCAAATCAAAAGACAAAAAATTATTCCGCCCGGAATGCCGATTTCTGCGGTAATGTGCGCGAAAACATTATGGACGGGATTTGGGAAAACCTTGGTTACAAAAATTTCGGTTTCATCGTATCTGTCCATATTGGCACGATACCCGTTTAACCCGACACCAACCAGTGCGTTGTCTTCAATCATCCGCACAGCAGTTTCCATCAATGGCACACGAATCAACGCCGAACCTTCATCGTCCGCCGTCAGACGCTCGTAAATACGCGCCGAAAACGGAGCCAAAAGCACGCAAACCAAAATACCCGCGCCAGTGATTGAGAAGAAATAATTTCTTTTCTCGCTTTTGGAAAGGCGCATCCAGCCAAACAAAATCAGAATCGCCGCCGCCACGAGAAGCGAAATCCAACTGCCTCGCGCCAAAGACAAAATGACGGCAACAATGCCCGCCATAACTGCGCTCCAAAAGAGAATTTTTTGAAATGAATGAAAATTTTTAACGCGGCAAATAATTGGTGCAAGCACGAGCGGAATCAACGCAGAAATAATCCAAGCCATTTCCGTCGGAGTTCGCAAAAACGCCGGAACACGAGATAAAAGTTGACTTTGTGTGCCGAGCAGTTCTTCTTCCGTGCCTGTGCCGAATGCCGCCAAATTTGTCGGAAAATCAAGAAAATATTGCGTTGCGGAAATAAATCCGGTGAAAACGAGTCCACCCGCCACGCCTGAAACTAATTGAATCAATCTTTCACGGCGGCTGAAATGCGAAGCGATGACGAAAGCAATCAAAATCGAAGTCAAAAACGACCAGACAGAAAACCATCCGAGCAAATTCGAGCTGCCGTAAATTACTGAAACGACAGCGCAAACAAATAGCGAACCTAAAATAACGGAAAACGAAGTCGGAAAAACTTTCTCTCTCGATTCATCGGTAAATTGGTCAGAAACCAACAAAATCAAAGCCGTCAGCACAGTCAGCGAAAGATTAAAACCGGACGGATCTTCGATTTCGTCAATTTTCATTAAATTGACATCGGCTTTGAAAAAAAACGAAGCGATAAAAGCAAAACGAACCGCTGTAATTACGGGGAAATCCAACGCAAAACAAACCGCCGTGCCAATAACAAAAATCATTAAAACTCCGAAAATCAAAGTCTGTGAACCTGCGCCGATGACCACTGCACCAAGCAAAAAAGCACCGACACACAAACCCACGACAAGCGCGGATTGTTTAATATTTTCGGTAAAATCGGAGTTTTTTTCCATCTCGAAAAGTTTCAGTTTGAAATTAAATTACATCGCTCCCGTTCCGCGCAAAACTGTTGGAATTGTCTTGAGCAATATCTTTAAGTCCAATAAAACCGACCATTTATCAATATATTCGAGGTCTTGCATAATCCATTTATCAAAGCTGGTTTCGCTTCTGCCGGAAATTTGCCAGATGCAAGTGATTCCGGGTTTGACGCTGAAACGACGGTTAAACCACATCTGATTAAATTTTTGAAAATCGCGTTCGGGCAAAGGGCGCGGTCCGACGAGCGATAAATCGCCAAGCAAAACATTGATAAGTTGCGGCAATTCGTCAAGACTCGTTTTGCGAAGAAATTTTCCGATTGGCGTAATGCGCGGATCATTTTTAATTTTGAAAACAGGTCCGTCGGCTTCGTTCAGAGATTCGAGTTTTTTCTGCTGTTCGACCGCATCAACAACCATCGTGCGGAATTTGAACATTCGGAAAAGCCGTTTGTTGTAGCCGACACGCTCTTGAATAAAAAATATCGGTCCCGGCGAAGTTAGCTTGATAAGCAAAGCGATAAGAAGCATCGTCGGCGCGACTAAAATCAGCAGAATTAAGCCACCGACAAAATCAAACGCATTCTTTAAAAATATCTGCCAATTTGAAAAAGATGTTGTATAAAGCGAAAGAATAGGCGCATCACCGATTTCTCCGGCAACGGCGCGGGCAAGTTTCAGATTGAACAAATCCGAATAAATCCGCACGATAATTCCCTGCTCTTCTGCCGCCCGTGCAATTGATTCCATTTGGTCGTAAAAACTTTTTACGGGCAGACAAATAATCACTTCATCAATCACGTTTTCGGCTAAAACTTTCGAGATTTCCGAAAGTTTGCCGATGTTTTGCGGCGTTTCCAAATCGTCAACAAAACCTGCAAATTTGTAGCCGATTTCGGGAGTTTTTTTGATTAGCGCAAAAAGTTCTTGTCCGCGTCTGCCTGCGCCGATGATGACGACCGAGCGCAGATTTCGCCCGTGAAGTCGAAATTCTTTTAATAATTTTCGCTTGAAAAGACGCAACGCAGAAAGCAAAACCGCCGCCGAAACCGCGAAAATCAATAAAAATCTTTTCGGGAAAATCTGCCATTCGGCAAACAAAATCATCGTTGCCAAAATCAACCCGCAGAACAAAACCGCCCGTAAAACGTCGGTTAATTCGTCTTTCCAACTCGCCAAACGCTTTGAGCGGTAAAGCCAAAACGACGACAGAACAAACGCCCAACTGCCCAAAACACCGAGCAAAAACAGCGAACTGTCAAAGGTCGGCTCAAAAATCGCTTTGACTAAATAACCAACGCCTTCCGGTCCGCCGTAAAAAAACGCCAGCCAAAGCGCAAAACTTAACGCGGCTAAATCAAGAATTTTGTAGCCAAAAATCAATCCTGCTCTGATTCTTTCTTTCATATCGTAAATGGACGGATAAAAGATAAATTACCTAAATCCATCGCTTATTTTTTATTCTTAATCCTTCAAATGCGGTGGTAACGCCAAACGCTTCGGTTTTGAAATTACTTTGATTTTTTCGGGCAATTCAATCACCGGAATCGCTGCGAGAAGCGGCAGATTGTAGCGGTTTTCTAGGTCGCGTGCGGAAAAAATCAAATCATCGGCTGGCACTTCGGCAAATTTTTCCAAAATAATCGCTCCGGCAAATCCGGCGGTTGCGCCGATGCTCAATAAAACCAATAAATTTAAAAACAACTTCGGGTTTTTCTGTTCGCCGTCGGTGCGCGGTTGGTCAACGATGCCGAAATTTACGACTTGTTCTTTATTTAAAACCTGCGTAATTTCGTTTTCGCGCGTCTTTTTTTGATACAGCAAATAGGCTTCCTCGTTGATGTTACGACTGCGTTCGAGATTTGTCCGTTCGATGCTTTTCGAGTTTAGAAATTCGACTTGAACGCGGAGTTTTTCGGCTTGATTTCGCATTTCCGTTTCGCGCTGTCGAAGTGTGGCAAGCGAAGTTTGCGCGTTGTAAAGGTCGCTTTCGAGCCGTCGGCGCAAATCGTTCAAAGCAAACGAACGCTCTTGCGGCGGATTGTCGGTTTCTTCTTTTATTGCCTTGCGTAATTGGTTAATTTTTTCCTGATTGTCGCGCACAAAGCGGCTGTTTGCCTGATATTTTTGCAAAAGTTGCGTGCGTTCTTGTTCGAGTTTGACCAATTCGGATTTCATCTGGTCAACTGCGGCAACGTATTTTTGAACCGAGCCGGTTTGGATTTGAACCGGTTGCGCTTCGATTTTTTCCTTCAAATCGACAATCTTTTTCTCGTTTTCGCCGATTTCCGTCCGTGCCGCATTTGCTCCTGCTTGCGCGTCGTAAAGTTGTTTTAGAAGCAGTTCGCGCTGGACGCTTGCTTCCGCGCCGGTTACGCCGTTTTTCTCGTCGAAATTTTTGAGCGCGTTGGTTGATTGACTTAATTTTTGATTATATTTGTCGGTTTGTTCGCTAAAAACTTCTCCGGCTTGCGGTTTGTCATTCATCGAAACGTGCAAAGCAACAAACTTTTCATACAATTTTTCGAGAACTTTTTTTGCACGAAGCGGATCGGTGTCGGTGTATGTAATTTTTATGACACGCGATTTTTTATTTGAAACGACATCCAAATTGCCGGAAACGCGATTGACCATTTTTTCAACTGTAAAAACGTCCGTTTCTTCATTCGCGCCGTCTTGTTCACGCCCGATAAATTTGTAAATCGCTGTCTTGACTTTCACCCTCAAAGCGGCAAACCGTGTGTCGGGTTTCGGTTTTTGATTGTTGAGAAGGTCTAAATCTTTGACCACACCGGCAACGACTTCGCCGCTTTTGATGAGTTCTAATTCCGAGTTAAATTCTTCGTCGCTGATCGAAGTTTGCGTAATTTCGGAGTTTTTGTCCGAAGGATTTATCTGCGGGTCAATGCGGTCGCGCGAAACAAGAATGCTCATCGTCGCTTCAAATTTCGGCGTAATCATAATCGTCGCAAACATTCCAGAAACGACAACCAGCAAAATGACCGCCGCAATCAGAAATTTACGCTTCCAGATTGTCTGAATAATCTGTCTGACTAAGTTTTTATCACTTGAGAGTTTCATTTTAAATTAAAAGAAACGCGGCAAAAGTCCGCGAAAAGTTTCTACTGCTTTGTTGAACTGCGAAATTTTTGAATCGGGGATAAAAATATAATCGCCATCGCGCAGTTCAACGTCTTTTTCAGGGCTTTTCTTGTCAAGAATTTTCATCACATTAACGGCTTGCGTTTGCCAATCGCCTTTGCCGTCGGGACGCGCTAAAATCACCATTTTTCGGTTTGCATCTTCCGTAAAACCGCCTGCTAAAAACACAACTTGCACGATTGTTTTTGCATCGCGCAAATCATAACGTCCGGCATTTTTAATCTGTCCGCCGATAAAAACTCGCGGCGCGACAAATTCGATAACCGCGACGGAAATTATCGGATTCAGAAGCGTTTCGTTATAGGCTTTCTCCAAATCCGCTTTTAATTCCAAAGCTGTCCGACCTTCGGCGCGAATATCGTCAATTATTTGTAAGCTGATAAAACCGTCGGGACGAACTATGACAGAAGGTTCATTTAATTCGGGATGCGAAAAAAATTTAACGCTCAGCTTATCGCCTTTTTGAATGCGATAACTTCCGTCGGGCAAAGATTTATCCTTTTCTTGCGCGAAAACCTCAAACGAAAAAAAGATGAAACAAAACGATAATGTCAGCAAAATTAAACGCATAAATCACAAGTTGTGGTTTATACAGAACGAATGCTTGAAGTTTTCCAGATGTTAATTTCGGGCAGGTAATAAGGAAAGTTAGGAAATGTTCGTTAAGGAGGATTGGTTTAAATTACAAATTACAAATTACCGATTTTAGATTTTTAATTTGTAATCTGTAATCTGTAATCACGAACGAAACGAGTGCTTGTAATTGATTCAATTTACGTCCAATAATTTCTATCCAATGAACGATAATTTATGGCTTCGGAAATGTGTTGCGGCTGAATATTTTCGCTTCCTTCCAAATCGGCAATCGTGCGCGAAACTTTCAAAATTCTATCGTGGGCGCGGGCGGAAAGACCTTGTTTGAGCATTGCTTTTTCCAGTAAATTTTCGCTGTCTGCGTCCAACACGCAAAATTTGCGGATTTGCGATGAACTCATCGCCGAATTTGAAAAAATGCCTTCGTTTGAGAGTCTTTCGAGTTGGATTTCACGCGCCTTTATGACGCGGGCGCGAATCGTTTCGGAAGTTTCGCCCGTCGGCGAATCTTTGCCGCGAAGTTCTTTGAATTTTACCGCCGGAACGTCTATGTGAATGTCAATTCTGTCCATCAACGGACCCGAAATTTTGCCGACGTAACGCTGAATTTGAATCGGCGAACATTTGCATTCTCTCGCGCTTCCGAAATATCCGCACGGACACGGATTCATCGAAGCAACGAGCATAAAATTTGACGGAAACGTCAAACTCGTTGCGGCACGTGAAATCGTAACTTGTTTATCTTCTATCGGTTGGCGCAAAACTTCGAGAACGGCGCGGTCAAATTCCGGCAATTCATCAAGAAATAAAACGCCGAGATGCGCCAACGAAACTTCGCCCGGTTTCGGAATCGAACCGCCGCCGATTAAACCTGCCTGTGATGTCGTATGATGCGGATTTTTGAAAGGTCTTTCGTTAATCAAACCTGATTTTCCCGTCAACCCCGCAACCGAATGAATTTTCGTAATTTCCAGAGCTTCTTCAAATTCGAGCGGCGGCAAAATTGTCGGCAGACGCTTTGCCAACATCGTTTTTCCTGACCCCGGCGAACCAATCATCAAAATATTATGTCCGCCCGCGCTGGCAATTTCGAGCGCACGTTTGGCATTATTTTGACCACGAACTTCCGCAAAATCCGTGCGGTATTTTGATTTGTCCACCTGAATTTCGCTGATGTCCAACTTCAAAGGCTGATACGAATTTCGTCCCGATTGCAAATCACGCGCAACTTCGACAGCTTCGCGTAAATCTCTGACGGGAAAGACATTTACGCCGGAAACGACTGCGGCTTCTTGTGCATTTTCTTCCGGCAAAATCAAATTTGAAATTGAATTTTCACGACATCGCAGCGCAATCGAAAGCGCACCGCGCACGGGACGAATTCTGCCATCGAGCGAAAGTTCGCCGACGCTTAAAATATCGTTTAAATTATCTTCGTTGCCGATGTCGCCGTTTGCGCCTAAAATGCCGAGTGCAATTGGCAAATCAAAGCTCGCGCCTTCTTTGCGGACAGCGGCGGGCGCAAGATTTATCGTCGTTTTATGAAACGGAAAAAAGAACGATCTGTTGATAATCGCGGCGCGAATTCGCTCACGCGATTCACGAATCGCCGTGTCCGGCAAACCGACAATCAATACCATCGGCGTGGTTTCGGTTTCGCCCTTCGCCGGTTGCAGATTGACTTCGATGTCAACAATCAACGCATCAATGCCATAAACGGCGGCAGATCGAGTAAGGAAAAGCATAATTCTGTAATGAATTGTATAAAAACTCTTTAGACAGCCGGAAAGAGCAGAATAATTATAAATCTTACGTCTTGCCTTATTCATTGATTCTCAGAAATAAACAATTGTTTTCCTGAAATGTAATTTAAAATGAAGAATGTAAAATGTAAAATTTCGCTTCTGTCCGGCTGTATTTTTAAGTTTTCAAACGGAGTTTTAAAGTAATTTTCTACGGGGATATTCAAATTTATAACAGAAATTTTCAAAAAAGTCAGACGATTTTTCGAGAAAATTGTCGAATATGACGAATTTGTATTTACCTTTTTTAAAAGTTGTCATAAAATCATCTAGCCAAAGCAACTAATTTTGGGAGGTGGCTCATCATAAACACTGACGATTTATTAAATTCCGAAAGCAATTTTTTAGGAGCAACTATGGACTTAGCCTCGGTGCTTGAGCAAGACGCGCTTCCCGTTTCTTACGAGGAAAGTGCGCCCGCGTCTTTTTTTCCAACTCCTGTCGCAGTCGAAAATGAAATTATCGAGACGAACGCGTCCGATTTCGATTTGACGCAAAAGGCGGCAAAAGGTAATATTTCCGCGTTTGAAATGATTTACGAACGCCATCATCGGCGCGTTTATTCGCTTTGTTTGCGGATGACGAATTCGCAGACGGAAGCCGAAGATTTGACGCAGGAAGTTTTTATCCAGCTTTTTAAAAAAGTCGGCAGTTTTCGCGGCGATTCGGCTTTTTCGACGTGGTTGCATCGGATGACCGTTAATCAGGTTTTGATGCACTTTCGGCGGCGAAGCGTGAAAAGCGAAAAAACTTCGGAAACTGGCGATATGCCGGAACAAACCGTTTCGGGAACGGAAAATCCGCGCAAAATGCCCGTGGTTGATAAAATCGCTTTGAAAAATGCCGTTGCACAACTTCCGAACGGTTATAAAAACGTCTTTATTTTGCACGACGTTCAAGGCTACGAACACGAAGAAGTAGCGCGTTTGATGGGCATTTCGGTCGGCACATCAAAATCGCAACTCCATAAAGCGCGGCTCAAATTGCGCGGATTATTGATAAAGGAAAATGATGTTTAATGTTGGATTTCGGATTGTTGAAAGCACCAATCCGAAATCCAAAATCTAAAATCTAAAATTACTTAAGGCAACCTGAACGATTTTCAAACAATCTATAAGGTTTGAATCTCGGAAAATGGCGGAAGAAAATTCTAAATTAAAGAAAAATCTGATGAACTGCGAACATTGTCAAGAATTGATTAGTGCGTTTTTGGATAACGAGTTGGAAGAAACCAACGCGGCAAATGTCCGAACACATCTCGCCGTTTGCGCCCCGTGTGCAAAGATTTGCGAAGATTTTGCAATGATTTTGGATTTTTGCCAACTTGAAGAAACCGCTGAAATCACGCCGCCGAATTCAAAAGCTCTGTGGTGCAGAATCAATAATTTAATCGAAACCGAAATTCCGGCGGAAATCGCCAAAGAAAACAAACCGCAAGAAACGCCGAAAAGTTGGTTTTCAAGAGTTTGGGAATTTTCTTTTTCGCAAGTTGCGGCGGCTCTTTTTGGAATTGCGCTGGTCAGTTCTTTGCTGACGGTTGTCGGAATTAAAAATTATTCGGAAACCGCGAAAATTTCGACTCAGCCAAGCATTTTTGACCGCGCACTCGGCAAATTAGGATTGATTGAAACGCCGCAGCAAATCCGTGAACGTCGAATTCGCCAGCAACAACAAACGATTGATTATTGGCGGCAAAGAGTCGAAGTTCGCCGCGCAAGCTGGAATCCGCAGGTGCGCGATACGTTTGACCGCAATTATAACGAAATCAACCAAGTCATCGCCGAATATGACCAAATCTTACAGGAAAATCCGCAAGACGATATTTCCAGCGAAATGCTCGATTCGGCTTTGATCGAACAAGTTGATCTGTTGCGCGAATTCTCTGAATTATAATGTTTGCAATTAATTTTCATCTGCAGAAACCCGCACATAGTAAGGGTGAAATCATAGCGCACTTACTTCGTGCGTGCTTCTGCAATTTTCTCCTTTTGGGCGTAGTTTTTTTCTTTGCGTCTGAAATTACCGCACAAAAAAGATATTCAAAAAGCTATCCGGCGAGCAAAAACGTCAATGTAAAACTCATCAATCGCACCGGATCAATCACTATCGAAGGTTGGAATAAAGAAGAAGTTAAAATCTTGGCGGATATGGAAACGCCTTCAACGAATATTCAGCCGCAAAACCAAAGCGGCACGATTATTATCAATGTCGTCAAAGATAATCAAGGCAGAAACGATGTCGGTTATGTCAATTTTCTCATCAAAGTTCCCTATTCATCGTCAATCAATATCGAAACGATGATTGGAAATTTGACCGTCAGCAACGTCGGCGGCGTTCTCGTCCGCGCACATATTTCGAGCGAAGGCGAGATTACCCTAACCAACATCGGCGCGGCAAATGTTTCGGCGGAAAATGTTATCGGCGATATTTTCTTCGACGGCGAAATTGCGGCAAACGGAATCTATCGTTTTTCATCGACACGCGGCAATATCAACGTCAGAATTCCGACCGACGCATCTTTCAATCTCGTTGCAACCGCACCTTCGTCACGCAACATTTCCGTCGGCAAATTTCCGAATATGAACTTAAATTTTTCGGACTTACGCCGTGTTTATGGCAAAGTCGGCGACGGCAGCGCGAGCATAACAATTACCAACCAACGCGGCAGTATTTCGCTTTTCGGCAGATAAATGTTCAGAGTCCACGCTTTAGCGTGAAACTGCCAGCGAAACGCGGCGGTTTGGGCAAACTAAAGTTTGAACTCTAAACGCTTTCCAATCAATAAAAATGAAAAAATTCCAACTTTTCCTGTCAATATTTTCCGTCCTGTTTCTTTCCGCTTCCGTATTCGCACAAACGAAGACGCTCGTTAAACGCACAACTTATAAAACCGAAACCGTCGAATTCGGGCAAGGCGGCACAATTTCGATTGTCGGTGCGCCGGTTGGCTCAATTTCGGTCGAAGGTTGGAAAAAAAACGAAGTCGAAATTACGGCGGAAATCGAGGTTCAGGGTGAAACCGAAGCCGATTTATCACAGCTTGCCGCCATTATTACATTCGTTGTCAGCGAAGCGACAATGGGACGAGTCAGCGTTATTTCCGTCGGGACACACGACAAGGAATTTATGAAACGCAACGCCAAGAAGTTCCCAAAAAGACTTCTCTCGATGCCGTTTCGCATTGATTACAAAATAAAAGTGCCGATTTTCTCAGACCTTGAAATCACGGGAAACCGAGGCGATTTAAATCTATCTAACATTGAAGGCGCGATGAAAATTAGTTTTGCGGAAACAAATGCCAACTTGAAATTATCGGGCGGAATGGTGATGGCAACCTTCGGCAAAGGCGACGTAACCGTTGAAATGCTCACGCGAAGCTGGCGCGGACAAGGCGCAGACATCCAACTTGCCGCCGGAAATTTAAATTTAATTTTGCCGCTCAATTTCAACGCCGATATTGACGCAAATGTTCTGCGGACAGGCAAAATCGAAAATGCTTTAACGACACTAAAACCACGCGAACGCACGAAATTTTCCGACAAATTAATAAATGCCAAAAGCGGTAACGGCGGCGTAAAATTCAATTTCACACTCGGTGACGGTTTAATGAAAATTCTTTCAAGCGGTAAATAATTTTGCCTGCGAAACATACGAAAAGAACGAAATTTATTATTTAATTTTTCGTTTCTTTCGTATGTTTCGCAGGCAAAATTTCTTTTTTCTATTTCTGCACTGACGATTTATCTTGTATAATCAGACGCGAATTATGCGCTTTGTTTTCTCACGGAGATTTTATGTTTTGTTTGCGCTCGGACTCGTGCCGCTGTCGCTTTCGTGGACTTTTCCCGCACTGCGTCCGGCGGTTTTGGCTTACGATATTTTGTTAATTTTGTTGGCGATTGTAGATTATTTCATCAGCCGCAAATTGCCGGAAGAATTAACCGTCCGCCGCGAATTTGAAAAGCGTTTTGCGATTGGCGATGCCGCGAAAATTTCCCTGAAAATTGAAAACCTGACTTCGCGTTCATTTCATTTAAAGGTCAAAGACGAATATCCGCCCGAAATGATTTTAAACGAAAGCCGCGAAGCCGAATTTAATGTCAAAGCGCAAACTGCCGCCGAATTTTTCTACTTTTTAACGCCGCCGAAACGCGGAAATTATGGATTCGGAAAAACCGCTGTCAGATTTTTGTCCCGTTTTGGATTGGTTTGGTGTCAGACGGATTTGGGTGAAGCGCAGAACGCGAAAGTTTATCCGAATATGCGCCGCGCCCGCGAAATGGAACTCAAAGCACTCGGCGCACAATCGTTTTTAGCAATTCAGCGCAAATCCGTCCGGCGCGGCGAAGGACGCGAATTTGAATCAATGCGCGATTACGTCCGCGGCGACGAACTTCGCCATATTTCGTGGACGGCAACGGCGCGGAGGAATAAACTTACAACACGCCAATATCAAATCGAACGCGACCAAAACATTATAATTGCTTTGGATGCCGGACGTTTGATGACCGGCAGAATCAAAGACGAAACGAAATTCGACACGGCAATTCACGCGAGTTTGGCTTTAATGAGTGCGGCGGCGCGTGCCGGAGATAATTGCGGTTTAGTCGTTTTCGGGCGCAAAGTTCGCAAATATCTGCCACCGCAAAAAGGCATCGGACAAATTGACGCAGTTCTCGAAACGCTTCACGATTTAGAGCCGGAATTGATTGAACCGAGTTATGCGCGAGCTTTTCAATTTGTCGCTTCAAATTCAAAAAAGCGTTCGTTTATTGTGATTCTTACAGACTTGGTTGACAAAGAATCGTCGAAAGAATTAATTGCATCGCTCAAACTTTTGCGTCCGCGCCATCTGCCTTTAGTTGTTACAATCGGCGACCGCGATTTAAACGCGACAGTCAGCGAGATTCCGAAGGAAATCAAAGAAGTTTTCACCCAATCCGCCGCCGAAGAAATCATTCACCAACGCGAATCCGCACTGAAATCAGTCGAAACTCTCGGCGGTTTGGCGTTAGATGTTACGACAAATTCGCTCGCACCAAAACTTTTAGAAACTTATCTACGCGTCAAAGAAAGAGGTTTGCTTTAAGAAAATCTATTCAAGGATTTTGACAATAAAATATACGAAGCAATCGCAAAAGAGGCTTGTGAAACGGTGTTTATAAGTTGTTTAATCCATTGAAAAGTAACGGTTTGGTCAGATCCTCGCGCTAAAATAAAAATTACTGTGAGATTTACCAAAAACAACACCAAAGCAAGCCATAATTTATTTTTGTAAGTGAGTGAAATAAGCTGAAAAAGCAAAGCGAAATTTGCCAAAGTCGTTGCGCCGAGAAGTATAAAAAACCACGCACGGCTTTCGGTAAAAAATCCGAAATACGCGGCAATCAGCCAAACCATCGAAATCAAAATCAATGGCACAGACCAAAGTTTTACCGCATCGGTTTCATCTTCGCGGCTTTTCCACAAAGCCCACGCCAAGCAAATAAAACCTGCCGACATCAGCGTAAAAAGACTGTTATTCAAAAACGGAATATCTGCGCCGCCAAGTGCTTGAATCAATTTCCAAGACGCTTTGAAAACGCCACCAAGCGTTACCAAAACGCCGCCGAAATAAGCCAAATTTCCTGCCGATTTATGCTTGCGGGAAATCATCCGCGCTACAAAAAATAACCCAATCGCAAACAGCGTAACCGGCATTAAATCTTGCAAAGCAAGCGGTAAATTTATTTCGTCTTTCATATTTTTAGAGTTCAAAGTTTAAGGTTCAAAGTTCAAATCTAATCCAACTTTGAACTTTGAACTTTGAACTTTGAACTAATTCCCTTCCACACCGACGACTTGTGTGCCGCAGAAAAATTGAAAAGTTTCGATTGTCCCTTCGTCGTGCAAGCCGGAAAGTCCCCACGCGCCGCGCGGAGCCATTAAACTCAAACTCAAAACCGTTGAGCCGTTGACTTTTATGCCGCCGGCGCGAATTTTTCGGGCGAGATTTAATCCGCGTTCTTCGTCCGTGCAGAAAACATAACCTTCTAAGCCGTAAGGCGTTGAATTTGCTAATTTAACTGCTTCATCATCTGATTTAAAAGTGTGAACCGTGCCGATTGGACCGAAAATTTCGTGTTGCGCGTCTTTGTTTTTTACGCCTGTAACGAGCGTCGGCGCAATAAAATTCCCTTCTAAATCCGGCAGATTCGCAGAAGTGTGTGCCGTTCCGCCTTTTGAAATTAATTCATCTAATTGCCCTTTGATTTTTTCGAGATGAAGCGAATGAACCATCGGTCCCATTTGCGTTTCAAACGACAATGAATCGCCGATTTTAATGTCTTTCATCTTTTCGAGCGTCGTTTCCAATAGTTTTTCGGCGATTGATTCGTGAACTAATAATCTGCCCAAAGCACGACACCATTGCCCGTTGAGCAAAGTCATCAAGTTGATAATACCGTCAGCGGATTTGTCCAAATCTGCGTCTTCGAGAACAATTACATTATTATTTCCGCCGAGTTCGAGTTGCGCGGGCTTCATTTCCATCGCGCATTCGCGGGCAATTGCGCGCCCGCCCGCAATTCCGCCGGCGAACGAAACAGCGCGAA
>CALMEH010000200.1 GCA_937863115.1 uncultured Acidobacteriota bacterium | reverse complement strand
CAGATGAGTTTTCGACAAAGGATCGCCCGTCCAATCGTGCGAAAAACACAAAATATCGCGCCCGCGTAAGATTTTTGGGGTTGATGTTTTCTCTTTCATTTGTTATCTAATTTAAGCAATTCCACAGTTTCTTCTTTTGTAAATTCCCAATTATGTTCTGTTGTTTCCGCACAGCAGAAACCTTCAAAACCTCCGGCATTAACGACTTCATTGATTAAAGGTTTATTTGAACAAATTATAAAAAAGAAACTATCCCAATCAATCGAAAAAAGCAGGCTTTTATCTTTGGGATAAATGTAATAGTCCTTACCCTGAACTTTTTCAACAAATTCTTCAAAGCTGATTGTATTTAAGTTAAGTTCTTTTTCAGTTTCCAAATACTCATCAATTACCAATATTTCAGTTTTGTTTAAATGTTTTAATGCGTTGTAAATTTGAAGTTTAACAAGCGGTTCAAAACTTCCTTCGGTCGGATGAAAAATATTTTCTTTTTCAGTTACTGCATTTAATCTTTTCGATAAATTAGGCGTTCTGAAAACTTCCCGATAGCTTCCGATAGAAGTTTTCAAAGCCTTGTTAATTTCGCTAAAATCTTCAAAAAATCCCTTTTCTTTTATTTCTCGCCACGAAACTATTTCACCTTTTTCAATGATGGTTTTGTCTTCTGGATAATTTTTGTTTTCATACGAAAATATTTCGGCTCTGAATTCAGGTATTTCAGCAAACTCCTTATTTTTTTCTTTAAGTTGTTCGAAAGAGATTTGATGAGATTTCTGAAAGCTCGGATTTTCTATTTGATATTCGCCAAGTCTAAAGAAAGGCAGAAAAGCAATAAATACAGAATCATAATGATCTTTGAAATAATTCAAAAATGGAATTTCATACGTCGGGTAAAATAATTTTTCAGCAAATATATTCATTAAGTTGATTTATTTTCAGACACTTCACCATCGAAA
Organism: uncultured Acidobacteriota bacterium; assembly: GCA_937863115.1. Lineage (GTDB taxonomy): Bacteria > Acidobacteriota > Blastocatellia > Pyrinomonadales > Pyrinomonadaceae > CALMEH01. The sequence goes on along the minus strand of CALMEH010000200.1, from coordinate 6,896 downwards.
AATCCTCTCTGCCAGATTTCAAAATTGACGAGCGACCAAATTCTTTCGTCGTGATTTTCGCCCAAACTGTGTTTCGCCACAATATCGCGCACAAAATCGGCATTGAAAATTCCGCGTGAAATGGCACGTTCGCTTAAAACGTATTCATCGACGATATGTTTGTATTCGTTTCTGAACCAATTTCCAATCGGCACGGGAAAACCCATTTTTGAACGATTTAAGATTTCATCGGGCAAAATTCCCTTCATTGCCTCGCGCAAAATCCATTTTGTATCTTTGCCGCGAAGTTTCATTTTTGTCGGCATTTTCGCCGTAAATTCGACGAGTTTATGATCGAGAAAAGGCACACGAGATTCAATCGAAGCCGCCATCGACATTTGATCTTGTTTCATCAAGAGTTCGTGCAGATAAGTTTTCGTGTCAGCGTAAAGCAATTTGTCCAAAACGTCTTTCGCATCAGTTTTTTCGAGCCATTCGTTTTGATAGGAATAAGGATTTTCGTCGGCGATTTGTGCTTTCGTCTGATTGGAAAAAAGATTTTTCTGCATCGCTTTCGGATAAATTCCAAAGTTATCAAAAAATAGATTTTCGATGTCCGCTTCACGCGAGAGAAAAGTGCGGTTTAATTTTCCGCCAAACGCCGCAACACCGGATTTTACTGCCGAACGCACAAACGAAGGCGTAAAAGATTCGTATTTTTCGCCGTAGTTTAAAAGCTGCAAAGTTTTTGCGTAACGTCCGTAACCTGCGAGAATTTCGTCGCTTCCTTCGCCTGTCAGAACGACTTTGACGTGCTTTTGCGCCAATTTCGACACAAAATAAAGCGGCACGGACGCGATAAAACCAATCGGTTCGTCTTCGTGCCAAACTAAATTCGGCAACTCGGCGAAAAATTGTTCGGGCGTGATCGTTATTTCGTGATGTTCGGTTTTGAAGGCTTTTGAAACGATTCGCGCATATTCAAATTCGTTCGCTTCGCGTTCTTTGAAACCGACCGAAAAAGTCTTTATCGGTTCATCAACCATTTCTGCCATCATCGCGCAAATTGCCGACGAATCAATGCCGCCGGACAAAAACATTCCGAGCGGAACGTCTGCCATCAAACGCAATTTTACTGATTTTTTGAAAAGTTCGCGCCATTCTTCAATGTAATCTCTGTCTGATTTTTCTTCGTGTTTCGGCTCGAATTTCACGTCCCAAAACTCTTCGATCTTTAAATTTCCATCTTTCCAGATCAAAAAATGTCCGGGCAAAAGCCGCTTTACATTCTTAAATAAAGTTTCATCGCGCGAAGTTCCGTGATTGGCAAATTGGTCGGGCAAAGCATTGTAATTTATTTCAGGTTTTATCGCATTTGCTTCGAGCAAAGTCTTGATTTCCGAACCGAAAAACAAATTTCCCTGTTCATCGTGAACATAATAAAGCGGCTTTACGCCAAGCCGATCACGCGCAATAAAAAGCGTTTTTTCGCGCTTGTCCCAAATCGCAAACGCAAACATTCCGCGCAATTTTTCGACGCATTTTACGCCGTATTCTTCGTAAAGATGAATTATCGTTTCGGTGTCAGAATTGTTCTGAAAAACATAACCTTTTGCTTCCAATTCGGCGCGATAATCGGAGTGATTATAAACTTCGCCGTTGTAAATTATCGTAATTGATTTGTCGCGATTAAACATCGGCTGTGCACCGTGCGCCACGTCAACAATTGACAAACGCCGATGTCCGAGTCCGATATTTTCATCAATAAAAATGCCGTCGCCATCAGGTCCGCGATGAGAAATCACGTCCGTCATCCGGCGCAAAATTGATTCGTTAATTTGTTTTTTGGAACGACTCGAAAGCGCGATTCCGTTGATTCCACACATATTTTTAGTGAAAAGTGAAAGGTGAAAAAGTGAAAAAGTAATAAACTTAAAAACTTTAGACTTTGCACTTTTTTCTGACATTCTCAAAACCGCTTGCGCTTTGAGCAAAATTTTCGATCGAAGATTGTGCGTCAATTCGTTTGAGCAAAAATCTTTCGGTTTGCAGATTATTAAATCCGTATTCGGTCGTCGTCGCCGATTTGTAACCGGCTTTTTCCACAGCTTTTTCCACAGTTTTGTTCAATGATCCGTTCGGATAACAAAAATGTTCGACGCGCCGATTTAAAACTTCTTCGAGCCGTTTTTTTGAATTCTGCAATTCAAAATCCAATTCGTTCGCCGAAATATTCGTCAAAATCGGATGCGAAACAGTATGCGATTCAATTTTCACGCCGTTCTCATCCATTTCTCTTGCCTGATCCCAATTCATTGGCGCAAAATCCGACGGCGGCAAATGAGGAATTTCGACACCGAAATCTTTTGCAAATTCTGTAATTTTCGCGTGTTTTTCGTCGTTCGGTAGTTTTTTCAAATTTGCGTTTATCTGCGCCGCCGTTGCTACTCTGTTTTCTACATCGCGTTTCGTGTTCAGCAAAACATACCGCATCAAATCCGTCCAAAGCCAACATTTGCCGTCTGAAAAATTGGTAATCGCATAAATCGTTGCCGCAAAATCGAACTTTTTCAAAAGCGGAAAAGCAATTTCGTAAGCGTCTCTGTAACCGTCGTCAATCGTAATCACAACCGAATTCGGCGGCAAAGTTTTTTCAGTTTGCAAAAATTCAACCGTTTCCGATAAAGCCAAAACCCTGTGATGATTTTTCAAATATTCCAGATGCGATTCAAACTCACGCGCAGAAACTTTTCCCGCACCTTCACCGAAACGATGATACATCAAAATCAAAACATTCCCGCGATTCGCCCAGCGAAAAGGAGCAAATGCGCCGAAATTATACATCGTTTTGAGTAGAGTTTTTTTCATTATTAAATGTTCAGAGTTCAAACTTCAGTTTGCGCTCGCCGCGCTTCGCTGGCGGGCTTTCACACGCTAAAGCGTGAACTCTGAACGCTTTTTTAAAACACGCAAAAGCGCGTCTTTTTCAGATTTTATCGGCAATTTATAACGCTTGCCGATGCTCGTGTCTTGCTTCGTCCGTTTTTCTTTGCCTTCCGAAATCAATTTCACGGCTTCGGCTAAAAGTTGCGCCGATGGTTCTTTCAGCAAAGCGCGGAAATCTTCTAAAAATACTTCATAATCCAAACCGTAGCGCGAAAAATCATAATTGAGCGGAACGGTTTTCTGCAAAATTATATCGCCCGTATCAACTTTCGGCGCAACAAAATGAACGGTAATTCCGAGTTCTTTTTCATCGTTAAAAAGTTCCCAAAAAACCGTTGGACCGCCGCGATAAATCGGTGCGAGTCCTTGATGAATATTTATCGAACCAAAACGCGGAATCGAAAAAACCGCTTCTTTGATAATATTCGTGCCGTAAAGAATACCCAAATCTGCATTTGTTTCTTTCAATAATTTTATCGCGTTTTCGGTGTGATAATTTTCAAGTTTGTGAAGTGGAAGTTTTAATTTTCCAGCGCATTTTTCCAGATCACCTTGGCTTGATTGAACCGCTTTCACGTCTTGATTTTCTTTTTGGAAGATTTTCTTAATCGTTGCAAAATAACCGTCATAACGAATCGAACGCTTAATTTTTTCTTTGAAACTTCGCTTTTTTTCGGTTGCAGTTTCAACGAAAACGCCGACGATTTCGACCGTTTTTATTTCGCTCAAAAGCTCCAACAAACGCTCTGCGCCACCGTGAGTTAAGATAATAATTTTTAGTTTCTTTTCATTCATTCGGAAAGGTTTCGGTAGGTTTCAAGCCATTGCTCACGGACGTTTTCCCAAGAATATTTTACACTTTCTTGCTGTGCTTTGGCGATAATTTTTTTCGCCAAATTCTTATCTTCGGGAAGCCGAATCGCTTCCCGCGCCAATGCTTCAAAATCTTTAGTTTCAACAAGTAAGGCTGTTTCGTTATGTTCGCAAATATACGGAATTCCGCCGGTTGCGTAAGAAACAATCGGCGTTCCGGCGGCAAAGGCTTCGATGAATGAAAGCGGCATATTATCAACAATCGAAGCGTTCAGATAAATGTCTGCTTTTTCATAAACTTGCGGCATTTCCGAAGGCTTGATTCTGCCCAAAAATTCGACATTTTCAAGTTTTAATTCGGCGGCGAGTTGATGCAAAAGTTTTTCTTCGCTTCCCGCTCCGGCAACTAAAAGTTTTGCGCCTGGAAAGCGATTTTGAATTAAGCGAAAAGCGCGTAAAACGTCCGAAACTCGATAATGCGCTTCAAAATTTCGATTTGATAAGAAGACGGGCTGAAGCGAATTTCTTTCCCGAAACTTAAATTTTTCGCTTTCGACAAAATTAAAAATCGCCTCCGCTTTTAAGTCAAATTTGGCAAAAACATCAACCAAAAATTGCGATGGCACAATGATTTTATCAAAGCGTTTCATTGTCGGTTTTGCCGTCAATTTCCAATCGCGCAGATGCGTTTCGGCTTCGCCTGTGTGATAGTGCAGAATCGTTTTTTTGCAAAAAAGTTTTGCGATAAAAAACGGCGGAAATGTTGAAATAATGTAGCTTGTTGTGCCGGAAGAAAAGATGTGAACGATTTTTGATTGCGGAATTTTAACGAAAAGCGACAACCAAAATTTGATTGAAGTAAAAATTGTGCGAAGAATTTTTATGCTTTCAAATACAGTTTCGGGATTGTTCGGAATGGAAAAAATTTCAACATTTTCGTCCGTCGCAAAAGCATCAATCAATCGTTGCGACTGAATTGATTGACCACCGACGACGCGCAGAGAAGGCGCGACGATAGCGATTTTTATTTTTTCTTTTTGAGCTTTCACTTTAAGAATTTTTATTTATCTATGGATGAACACAGATGATTTTTATCTTGATTTCATCTGTGTTCATCTGTAGATAATTTTCTTGATTTTCTTTCGTAAAGTTCCAAAACATTGCTTATCTGCGCCGAAAGGGAAAATTTTTCTTCCGCGATTTTTCGCGCCGTTGTGCCAAACATTCTGGCTTTTCCTTCATCTTCAAGCAGTTCAATTAAATAAGTCGCCAACGCTTCCTCATCGTCTGATTTAACCAAAAAACCCGTTTCATTTTCAATAATCGCTTCGCTTGCGCCGCCGACATCGGTCGCAACAACGGGTAATTTCGCCGCCATATATTCCAAAATCGAATTTGAAAAACCTTCGTAAAAAGATGTCAACGCACCCGCAAAACTTACCGAAAGCAGTTCGGGAACAATCTCGCAACGACCGATAAAATGTGTGTTTTCAGCAATTCTGAGTTCACGCGCAAGATTTTCCAAACCTTCGCGCAATTCGCCTTCGCCGGCGAGAACAAAATGTGCGTTCGGAAATTTTTGCAAAACCTTTTGCGCGGCGCGAAGAAACATCGGTTGATTTTTTACGTCGTGTCGCAAGTTTGCGACCAAAGTTATAAATTTGAAATTTTCACCAGTCGGCAAATCTAGTTTTTCTAAAATTTCTTTTCTGTCCGTGAGTTTCGGCTGTAATCTTTTCAAATCCAAACCATTGTAAATCAATTCGATTTTTTCGGCTGAAATTCCTTCATCAATCAAATATTTTTCGACGGCTTTTGAATTTACGACAACTGCATTGGCAAGACCAAAAATCTTTTTTTCGATTGTTTTCTGCACTTTTGAACGCATTCCGCCGGTTTCGCGTTTTGAAGCGATTTTGCAATTTACGCCTGCGAGTTTTGCCGCCGTGATGCCAAAAATATTTGTATAAAAATCGTGAGTTTGAACGATTTCGATTTTGTTTTCGCGCAAAAATTTTACGCAATTTTTAATCTGCCACGCAAAATTCAAATCATAAAACGATGTGAGCGAAAATTCGGGAATTTGATTAAATCCGAGTTTAACAACTTCTTCGAGTAATGCGCCTTCACGGTTCAAAGTTGCGAGAAAAACATTAAATTTACCTGCTTCTTTCAAAAGACGAACAAGTTGAACGGCTTGGCGTTCCGAGCCGCCGGTGTGAAAACTGCCGATGAATTGTAAGACGTTTTTCATTTAAAGTTTCAATTTCCAAGTTTCAAGTTCCAAGTTAAGCTCGAAAACTTGGAACTTGGAACTTAGAACTTGAAACTATTTTACGATTGTTCGGAGTTTTTCAAAATGTATGTTGTTGAAATTTTCTGTGGAAGCGAAACGCTGAAAACGCTTTCGCTGGTGCGGACGTTGAGCCGATTTCCCAAGCGTCGGGCAATGGCGAAATCTAATTTGTTGGGGAAATTTATGACATCTCTGCCGCCGAGCGAAAAATGTGTGCCACCGATGAGAACGAATTCTTCGGGCAAATCGTCGTTTGCGCTCAGACGCGCCCACAAGAACTCAAAATTTGTGTTGAAAAACTCGGTGCGGACAATTTGTTCGCCGTCCGTTACGACAAATAAATCGTGATAATCGCGGTATTTTATGACAAAAGCGCGACCGCCCGGAATTTCGGTTTCAAAAACTTCGGGCGCGTTGAAAGCCTGTTCCGAAGGAATCATAAACGTAAAAAATTCTTGTGCGCCTGTGCCTTTCGAGATAAATCTTAAGAAAGGCGCATTGATTTTTTTTCCGTAAGAGTTTGAAATCCAGCTTTCTTTGCGTTGCCAATTTCCATTGTCGCCAAAGGTGAAAAGGCGAAGTCCGTCTTTTGATTTGCGCGTGGCATTAACGCACAAGCTGCCGTTTTCCGCGCCTTCGATTGACGGCTTAGTTTCCGTGTTGAAATGAAAATTGAGCGCGTATTCGTGTTCGCCGCTTGTTTGAGCAAAATCGCGCATAATCCAATAATCATTTTTCAAAAACAAAATGCTTCGCGTGTGCGTTGCGGGCGAAGCCAGTCGCTCGTAACCATCGTGCGAACCTTCAAAAAAATCGAATCGGTCTTGCGAAATCCACGAATGAACGTCCGTGTTTGCACGAG